>JBCDGX010000045.1:0-15362 GCA_038750805.1 Myxococcota bacterium | reverse complement strand
CGGCGGCCGCGGGGGACCCGGCGGACGCGGCGGGCCCGGTGGGCGCGGCGGACCGGGCGGACGCGGTGGACCCGGCGACCGTCCCCGGCGCGACGACCGGCGCGGACGCCCCTCGCCCATCGCGGAGTTCAAGCGGGGGAGCCGCCGCGACGAAGGTGACGGCGGACCGCCCCGGCGGCGCTTCGAAGAGGACGGCCGGCGACGCCCCGAGGGCGAGGGTCCGCCCCGCGGGGAGGGCGGACCGCCCCGACGACGCTTCGACGGCGACGGCGGACCGCCCCGGCGTCGCTTCGAGGGCGAGGGTCCGCCCCGCGGGGGCCGCTTCGACGGTCCGCCCCGGCGCTCCGCACCCCCGGCCGACGCGGCCACGCCCGACGAGCTCGCCGCGCTCGACGCGGACCTCGAGGCGCGCCGCTTCCAGGACGAAGGTGACGTCGGCGACGACGGCGAGGTCGTGGAGACCGACGAGTGGGGGGCACCCGTCGGCGGCGACTGGCAGCGTGGCAAGAAGAAGAAGGGCAAGAGCGGCAGCCGCCGCGGCCTTCGCGGCAAGAAGCGCAGCCTCTGAGTCGGCTGCGAAAGGCGACCCGGCGATGAAGGTCTGCCCCGTGTGCGGGCTCCAGTATCCGAACGATCAGGACCTCTGCTTCGTCGATCGCGCGGAGCTGGTGCCCATGGACGATCCATGGCTCGGCCATACGTTGGCCGGCCGGTACCTCATCGAGGACACGCTCGGCGTCGGCGGCATGGCCACGGTCTATCGGGCCCGGCACACGCTCGTCGACCGCCCCGTCGCCGTGAAGATCCTGAGCGCGTCGATGGCGCGCGACCCGGCGATGCTCGAGCGCTTCCGCCGCGAGGCGAAGAACGCCGCCGCGCTCGCGCACCCGAACATCATCGAGATCTACGACCAGGGCGAGACCGAGGACGGCCACGTCTTCCTGGTCATGGAGATCCTCGAGGGCCTGCCGCTCAGCGCCCTCATCGCCGAGGGGCCCATGGACCCGGGCCGCGTGGCGACGCTCGGTCTCCAGCTCGCCCGCGGCCTCGCCCGCGCCCACGACTTCGACGTCATCCATCGGGACCTGAAGCCCGAGAACATCTTCGTGAGCACCGCCGGCGGCGGCCCCCACGTGAAGCTCCTCGACTTCGGCATCGCGCGCTCGATGCACGACTCGCGGCTGACGAACGCCGGCGAGATCTTCGGGACGCCGCAGTACATGGCGCCCGAGCGCATCACGAGCATCGACGCCGGCCCGGCGGCGGACCTCTACGCCATGGGCTGCATCCTCTACGAGATGCTCGTCGGCGTGACGCCCTTCGTGGCCGAGGAGATCACCGGCTACTTCATCGCGCACATGCAGCAGCCGCCGCCGAAGCCGAGCGAGCATGCGCCCCAATGCCCGAAGCGCCTCGAGGAGCTCATCCTCGACCTCCTCGAGAAGCGGCCCGAGGACCGGCCCGTCGACGCGCACCAGGTCATCAAGGAGCTCCAGCAGCTCGCCCCCACGACGAGCTCGGACGTCGCCCCGCCGCTGAGCACGACGGGCAAGCGCCAGACCGCGCCGACGCTCCCGCCGACGACCCTCGAGCGCTGGGCGCAGCGGACGGCGATCTTCGAGCAGATGCTCGACCGCGCGTACCCCGAAGGTCCGCCGGACGTGACCACGCGGCTCCTCGAGGACATCCGCGAGTCGCTCCGGCGGGTGCAGGACATCCGCAGCGCAGGCCTCAAGGAGCAGCGCCAGCTCGAGGTCATCGAGAGCGAGGCCCGGGAGACGCGCGCGCGCCTCGGCTTCGCCGTGCAATCGCTCGCCGAGGACCTGAGCGCCGCCCGCGAGGCCGCCCGCGCCTCCCACGGCGAGGTGGAGCCCTACCTCGAGGCCGAGAGTGGAGCGCGCCGCGCCTATGGCGCCGGCCTCGAGCAGCTTGCCGCGGCCGGGGGCTTCCGCCAGCTCGAGGAGCCGGACCCGCGCTTCGCCAAGGCCCTCCACGCCATCGCCGACGCCGTCGACCGCTGGCACCTCGCGCACGGCAGCGCGGAGAAGGCCCGGCGCTGGGTCGAAGCGAAGGAGCGCGAGGTGAGCGACCTCGAGTTCCAGATCCAGGCGCTCCGCGGCAACCTCGAGAGGGTCGAGGCGACCTACGACGAGAAGCGGAGCGGCCATGAGGAGGCGCTGGTGACCGGCGGGACCGAAGCGCAGGAGCGGGAGAAGAAGCTCAACGAGCTCGCGACGCTCTTCTGCACGGCGCTCCGGAGCCGCCCCGGCCTCGACGACCTCTTCGCCAAGCTCGAGGCGGCGCCCGCATGAGCGACGAGGAGCGGGACGTCCGGCGCCGCCTCGAGACCCTCGAGGCCCAGCAGCGCATGAACGAGGCGGCGGACGAGACGCTCGAGCTCGCGCTCCGGGACCGGCTCCCGCTCACGGCGACGATGCGCTCCATGCTCCCGCTCCTCGTCGCGCACACGGGCGCCGAGGACGCCTGGGTGCGCACCTACGACGAGGACCTCCGCCTCCGGGACTTCCGCTTCGCCGGAGCCCAGGGCGCCTTCCCGCTGGAGGCGGAGGCGATCCTCGGCGCGACGGAGGGAGGCGACCGGCTCCAGCGCGCGACCGAAGGGCACGTCGTGCTCGCCCAGCCCCTCGACGTGGCCGGGGAGCTCTTCGGCGCCGCCGCCCTGGCCCTTCCCGGCCAGCCCGAGCCGGAGCGCGTCGCCTGCGTCGCCACGCTCCTCGACACCTGGTGCGAGGAGCTCGACAACTACCTCGCGTCCATCGCCTGGAGCCGGCGCAAGCACCGCGTGACGCAGGCGCTGAGCGATGCGCTCAAGGAGCCCGTGCTCGACGCGGGCGTGAACCAGGCCATCGAGGTGCTCCGGGGGAGCGTGGCCTTCGACGACCTCCTGCTCGTCTTCAAGCACGAGGAGGACTTCGGCGGGGCGAGCCTGAACTACAAGATCATCGAGGGCGGCGAGCTCACCCACGACTCGCGCGCCCCCGACGGCGACGTCGACGAGTTCATCAAGGAGACGGCGCCAGCGCTGCTGCGCGGCGAGTCCCGGGCGCTCCTCGAGCGCTTCGGCTTCTCCAAGGGCCGCGAGGAGGTGCTCATCGCGGGGGTGCGGCGGAAGCAGGTGCTCGGCCGGGTCGTCGTCACGAGCAGCCGCGGCGAGTTCAACACCTACGACCGAGACCTGGTCGAGCTCTTCGCCGATTACCTCCGGCAGCGCGTCGTCGACTTCAACCGCGAGTGGAAGCGCCTCGCGCTGACCTTCCCGCCGGCCGTGGTGCGCAGGCTTCTCCAGGAGGAGGACTACCGCGAGCGCTACCTCGACCCCGTCGAGAAGGACGTCGCGGTGCTCTTCTGCGACATCAGCGGGTTCACGCGCATCAGCGAGCAGGTGCTCGGGGAGCCCGCGCTCATCGGGAAGCTGATCGATGCCTGGGGCCGGAAGGTGGTCGAGATCGTCTGGGAGACCGGCGGGGTCTTCGACAAGATGGTCGGCGATTGCGTGATCGGACTCTGGGGACCGCCCTTCCACGGGCGCTCGCCGGCCGAGGCCTGCGCGGCGGCGGCCGAGGCCGCGCTCCGCATCCGCGCCTATACGAACGGGCTTGGCGACGGCGCGCTCTTTCCACAGCTGAAGGGCCTCGAGCCGCCCATCGGGGTCGCGACGGGGCTCAACTATTGCCCGCTCTTCGTGGGCCTCTTCGGGCCCAACGAGGACTACACGGGCTTCAGCAGCGGCATGAACAACACGGCGCGCCTCCAGGGTGTGGCCGAGCGCGACGAGATCCTCTGCATGGAGCGCTTCGCGGAGACCCTGGGCACGCCCGAGCGCTTCGGTGAAGCGCGTTCGGCGCCGGTGAAGAACGTCGCCGAGCCCCTCCGTTTCCGCACCCTCGAGCGCTGACCCCCTACACCTCCGGAACGCTTCGTCCGTCTTGGCTGAACGTGTCCGTGGAGTCCGACCCCGAGCTCGACCTCGGCGCGATCATCGCCGTGATCGACCCCGCGCCACGTGGGGAGCCCTCACGCGTGATGAGCGACGTGGCCGGGGCGACCGCGGCCCACGGCCTGAAGACGGCGGTCGTCGGCCAGCTCCCCGCGAAGCTCGGCCCGGTGATGAGCGCCGCCGTCGATGACGCGCGGCCCACCCTTCGCGTCGGCGTGCTGGCGCTCGATGCGGAAACGGAGCCCGAGCTCCTCGTGCGGCGCATCGCACGCTGCCGCGCCACCGTCTCGCTCCTGGACCTTCGCGAGACGGGGCCGGACGCAGCGGCGCTCGCGGACGTGCTCCTCGTCGTCGCGCCCGACGCTCTGGCGCGGCACGTCGAGCTCCCCGTGAACGCCGCGCTCGCCGCGCGCATCCGGGACCTCGCCCGAGACGAGGCGGAGATCGCCGAGCTCGACATGCTCCTCGGCTCGGACGGTCCGCCCGCGGAGACGCTGGCGAAGGCCTCACTCCGGCTGCCGCAGATGATCCGTCGCAGCCTCGCGGCGCTCCGCGTGGACATCGTCGGCGAGGGCGAGGGGCCGCTGATGCTCGCCGAGCGCCTCTCGGAGCATTGGGGCGTGCGCCTCCCCTCGGTGCACCGCCCGTCGGAGATCGGCGCGCTTCAGACGAAGCTCCTCTCGCCGGACGCGCGGGAGCTCCGCTCGGCGCGCTCGAGCCGGACGCGGCACTCGGTCGCGACATCGGTGCTGAACCACGTGCGCGCGGAGCCGCGCCACCGCGTGCAGCGCGCCTGTCAGGTCACGCTCGGAGACGGGACGAGCTGGGGCGCCTGGCTCGTCGACATCTCGGCGTCGGGGCTCGGTCTGGTGCTCGATGCGCCCGTCAGCCGCGGCGACATCGTCCGCGTCACGCTCCCGGATGGCCCGACGCACGTCGAGGTGCGCCGGATCCAGGGACGTCAGGTCGGCGGTGTGTTCTGCGCCGCCCCGGATGCCGCGAAGACCGCCTAGGCGGGCTCACATGCCGGCGTCCATCTCGACGCGAGGCAGGCCGGCGGTGTCCGCGCAGTAGCGGCGGTTCTCGCCGCCCACCTCCGTGCGGCACTCCTGCGTGCCGCCGCAATCGTCGGCCGTGACGCAGGGGCTCGCGCAGATCCCTTCCCCGTCGCCGCCGGCGACGATCTGGGCGCAGATGTTGCCGCCGCTGCAGCCCGAGTCCGTACGGCAGCGGCCGTCGTCGGTGCATCCGGCCAGAGCGAGGGTCGCGGCGAGCATCCCCGCGGTCAGGAAGGTACGAATCATGAATCCTCCGAAAGGGCCGCTCACCCTAGCTACGGCGATCCGTGGGGGTCAACGGGGCGTGTGACGAATCGGCCCCACGGCTCTAGCCGGTGGGAATGGACGACGCGCGCGGAGCGGGGGAGGCGGTCTGGATGCCCGCCGAAGCCGCGCTCGAGGCCCCGGCGAGCTGGGTCCGGGGGAACGCGGAGGTCGTCGACGCGCTCTACGCCGCGCTGCATCGCCCGAGCGAGCTCCATCCGGACGCGCTCCGGAGCGCGCAGGTCGACCACTTCACGGCCCAGGCCTCCACCGGGGGCTTCGCACAGTTCGTCTACAACGGGGGCTGGGAGCCCCTCGGCGTAGGGCTGCTGCGGCAGGGGCTTCGGGCCGTGGGGGCGCCGGAGACCGCGGCGCTCGTCGACGAGGGCGTGCGCCTCGTGGCGAGGCTCGGACGGGAGCGCCTCCAGGCCTTCCTTGCGAGCCGCTTCTTCGGCACGAACCCGGAGCGGGACGTGCTCGGCAGCCTGGACCGGCGCCTCGTGCTGGCCCTCGAGCGCGAGGACCTGGTCGGTCCCAACGCGGCCTTCCTGCGCGGGCACCCGGACCTCGCGGTGGTGCCGGCCGAGGCGCTCGAGGCACGAATCGGGGGCTGGTACGACGCGCTTCCGGACCGGGGGGTGCGCGAGGCTGAAGCGGAGGCCGCGCTTCCCCGCTACGAGCGCCTCGCACGGGCCGCGTGCGCCGCCGCCGACGTGACGCTCCGAAGCGTGATCGCCGGGGACCCCACGCATTCCCACGAGGGCTGCTTCCGCATGGGCTGGCACCTCGAGACGCCACGCGGCACCTGCGTTCTCGTCGACGCCGGAGAGGACGCCGTGCTCCTCGACCCGTCGGGCACCGAGCTCGCCCGCGTGCCGGCGCGCTAAGCCGGGAAGCGGGTGGCGACCATGCTCGGGCGCTCCGCGAAGCGCTCGAACCAGGGGACCAGGCCGGGCTGGGGACCGCGCCAGAGATCGTGCTCGGCCCAGCGGAAATCGAGGTACGCAAGGCACACGGCGGCCGCGACCGTGCCGAGCGTCGGTTCGTCCGCGAGGGGCGATTCCGCGAGCGCCGCGACGCCACGCCGCGCCTTGTCGAGCTGCGCCTCGAGCCACGAGGGCCAGCGGAGCGCCTCGGGGCGGAGCACGAGCTCGTAGCGGGCGAGCACCACCGCGTCGACGATGCCGTCCGCGAGGGCTTCGAGGCGCTCGTCGCGGAAGCGCTCGGGCCCCTCCTCGGGCAGGAGGCGTGTGCCGCGATGGCGCGTGTCGAGGAAGCGCGCGATCACCCGCGAGTCGAAGAGCGTAGGCAGCCCGGGCACCTCGAGCGCCGGGATCTTCCCGAGGGGGTTCTCGGCGTTGAGGGCGTCGACGGGGGCCGTGGGCGCGAGCTTCGCGGCGGCGTGGTCGACGTCCTCGACCTCGCCTTCGAGGCCGGTCTCCCGGAGCTGGACGCGCACCTTGCGAGCGAAGGGGCTCGTCGGGGTCATGTGCAATCGCATCGCCCAAAGTACAGCGGGGCGCGCGCCCGGCGTCCAGTGTGGCGGACCCAGCTGGTGTATGGAGGGGGCGTGAAGGACGACGGATACGAGCTCTACTACTGGCCGACGCTGCCCGGCCGCGGGGAGATGGTGCGCCTCGTGCTCGAGGCGGCCGGGGTGCCCTACCGCGACGTGGCCCGCGAGAACGGCGGCGACCTCGACGTGGTGCTCGCCGCGCGCAAGGGCGCGCTCGGGGGAGCGACGCGACCCTTCGCGCCGCCGATCCTGAAGCACGGGGAGCTCGTGCTCGCCCAGACGGCGGTGCTCGTCGACTACCTCGGGCGGCGCCACGGGCTCGTGCCGGAGGACGAGGCGGAGCGCGAGCGCGTGCGCATGCTGGTGCTCACCTGGCTCGACGTGCTCGGCGAGGCGCACGACACGCATCACCCTCTCGGCGTCAGCTTTCCCTACGAGGACCAGTTGCCCGAGGCCCGGAAGGCCGCTGCACACTTTCGCGAGCAGCGCCTGGCGGGGTGGCTCCGCCACTTCGACTCCGTCGTCGAGGAGAACGGCGGCGAGTGGCACGTCGGGCAGGCGATGAGCACCGCGGACCTTGTCGGCTTCCAGGTGCTCGAGGGGTTGGCCTACGCCTTCCCGCGCGCCTTCGCGCCGCTCCTCGCCGAGCGGGCGCTCCTCCGCGCGCTTCGCGAGCGGGTGGCCATGGCGCCGCGCGTGGCCGCCTACCTGGCGAGCGACCGTCGCCTGCCGATGGACGAGACCGGGATCTTCCGGCGCTATCCGGAGCTCGACGCCGTGCGCGAGGACGTGGACGCGCCGTGAGCGGCGCAGGCGGACGAGGCCTGGCGCCCCTCAGCCGCCGTCGACGGTGAGGAGTAGCCGCCGCATGCCGCTGCCCTGGATGCGCGGCGAGCGGTGAAGGGCGCCGCGGGAGGGCCACTTCACGCCCTTCAGGAAGACGACATCGCCGACGGCGGCCTGGCGGAGCGGCGGCTCGGCGCCGACGGCCTCCTCGGAGGGCACGTAGAGCGTCCCGGGGCCAGCGTAGGTGCAGAGGCCACGCAGCTGGATGTAGTCCGCGTGCAGCTTCGTGCAGCGGTCCGTACCGACGATCTCGAGCTTGGCGACGGCGCGCGAGCGCCCGGTGAGCGCGCTCCAGAGCATGGCGAGGGCCACGGCGTCGTCGCGGAGCTGGTCCCGGAGCGCGCCGTCGGCGAGCGCGTCGAAGAGGTCGTCGGTGTCCTGAACGCCCATGGCGTCGACCTCGAGGGCGTGCCGAAGCTCGAACACGGGGCCGAACGCGCAGTGGCGCTCGGCCTCGTGGAGGACCGTCTCGGAGAGCATGCGCGGGTAGAGGACGATCTCCGCCGCGGGGTCGCGGAGCCGCCACACGTCGCGCCAGCCCTGCGCGCGGACGAGCCCGCTCGGACGGGGTTCGGTCGAGGGAGCAGCCGCGGTCACGTTCACCATGCGAGGACGCTACGGCCACCGCGTCGCAGGTGCAAATCACTTGCATCTGAGATGTGAGGGCCGTGGACCTATGGGCCGCTAGAGCGAAACGCGCTCGATCTTGCCTCCGCCCTTCCCATCGACGAAGCGCGGCTCGGAGCTCGGCGCGGTCATGGCGAAGAGGTTGGTGCCGCCGTCCCAGGCGACGGCGTAGACGATCTGCGAGCAGGCGTGGCGCGCGACGATGGCCCCGCGCGCGTCGAGCTGGATCACCTCCGGGAGAAGCGCCGGCGCGACGAAGAGGCCGCCGTCCGGCGCGGCGGAGAGGCCGTCGGGGGCGATGCCGTGCGTCGGGTCGAAGGCCGCGTGCGTGCGCGGGTTCGAGAGCGCCCCGTCGGCCCCGACGTCGTAGGCTTGCACGCGGAAGGCGATGGTCTCGTTGACGAAGAGGGTCCCGCCATCGTCCGAGAGCACCATCCCGTTCGGGAAGAGCATGGGGACGCCCGCGGGCCGGGTGGTGCCGTCGGGGGCGATATGCGCGAGCTGCGCGACGTACTTGGCGGGGTCCGCGTGCACCTCGGCGACGGCCTCGGGGACCTCCATCTGCTCGAGCTTGGCGTGGAGGTCGAAGCCGAAGTTGCCGACCCAGGCGTGGCCGCTGGGGGCGACGCACATGTCGTTGGCGTGGAAGGTCGCGATGGACGAGAGGTCGCCGTGGGTGACGAGCTCGCCGCTCGCTTCGCGCCGGAGCACGCGGCGGCCCGTCATGGACACGACGAGGAGGCGGCCGTCCGGAAGCCAGCCGAGGCCCGAGGGCTGCGTCGGCACGTCGCAGACCTTGGTCTCGTTGCCCTCGAGGTCCGCGGTGAAGACCGCCTTCCGATAGAAGTCCGAGTACCAGAGCTTGCCGTCCCGCCAGCGCGGTCCTTCCCCGAAGTCGAGCCCCGACACGAGCACGTCCGCCATCACACACCTCCACCGGGTCGCGCTCACCCCGAGCGGCCCGGTGGGGAGCCTACCCCGGGTCGATGGCGCGCGGCGGCCCGAGCTGCGCGGCCCTTGACTCCGGCCGCGCCCCGGGACATCACTCCGCCCCCACGCGGAAGTGGTGGAATTGGCAGACACGCAGGTTTCAGGTACCTGTGGGGTAAAACCCGTGGAGGTTCGAGTCCTCTCTTCCGCACCGAACGCCCGGCCCCGTGCCGGGCGTTTTCGTTCCGTCAGCGTGCGCCGGCGAGCTCATAGAGGCGCCTGCGGAGCCAGGCGTGGGCCGGGTCGCGGTGGCGGCGCTCGTGCCAGAACTGGGCGATGGCGAAGCCGGGGATCGCGAGCGGGGCCGGCCGGACGACGAGGCCCAGCGTCTCCGCGAGCTCCGTCGCCACGCGCACGGGCAGGGTCGCGACGAGATCGCTCTTCACGACCAGGTGCCCTACGGCGAGGAAGCTCGGCGCGATGAAGGCGACGCGGCGCTCGCGGCCGAGCGTTGCGAGCTGCCGGTCGACGTGACCGATGGTGCGTTCCTGCGGGCTCGCGAGGGCATGCCGAAGCCCGCAATAGGCGTCGAGCGTGAAGGCTGCGTCGAGCGCCGGATGCCCAGGCCGGAGCACGCACACGAACTCGTCGGCGAGGAGCTTCTGCATGCGCAGCCCCCGGTCGCCGATGAAGTCCGGCAGCGTGATCGCCAGGTCGATGAGCCCCTCCTCGAGGAGCTCCGGCGCCTGGCGGCTCTCGCGCCGCACGACGACGTCGACGCCCGGCGCCTCGCGCTCGAGCGCGGCGATGAGCGCGGGCATGAGCGCCACCTGCATGTAGTCGGAGGCGGCGATGGTGAGGCTCCGCCGCGCCGTCGCCGGGTCGAAGGCCACGCGATGGTCGACGATGGCCACGGCGTCGGCGACCAGCCGCTGGAGCGGGCCCTTCAGCGCGTCCGAGCGCGGCGTGAGCTTCATGCCGTGGCGCGTCCGCACGAGCAGGGGGTCGTCGAGCATCTCCCGGAGCCGCGCGAGGCTCCGGCTCATGGCCGATTGCGTCACCCCCGAGCGCTTGGCGGCCGCGGTGACGCTCCGCTCCTCCACCAGGAAGTGGAGCGCGAGGAGCAGATTGAGGTTGAGCTGCGATACATGCTCATTGCTCATTCGGTCATCATATAGATGCATTTCTCTACTGAATAGCAGCTCCTTAGGTTCGCGGAGGTCCTCGAGCGGCGGCCCTCGCGCCGGCCTCGAGGAGGACATCCATCCCTTCAGGAGACGCCCCCATGACCCCCCTTCGCGCCCTTCCCTCCGCTCTCTGCCTCGCCCTTCTGGGCTGCGGCGCCACGCAGCCCGCGGGCTCCGCCGAGTCCTCACGGGACGTAGCTCTCGCGGGCTTCGAGGCGCTGCTCGTCGACTTCGACGTCGACGCGGCGCGCGCGCGCTTCGCGCCGGATTACATCCAGCACAACCCGGCGGTGCCAACGGGCGCCGAGGCGGCGATCTCGGTCATCCCGGCGCTGGCGGAGAGTGGCCTGAGGTCCACCGTTCACCGCGTGATCGCCGAGGACGACCTGGTGGTCCTGCACGTCACCTACGAGAACGCCGGCTTCTTCGGCGCGGAGACGCTGGTCTCCTTCGACGTCTTCCGCGTCGAGGGCGATCGGGTCGTCGAGCATTGGGACAACCTGCAGGCGCCGCCGGCGACGACCGTGTCGGGTCGCTCGATGACCGACGGGCCGACGGCCATCACGGACCTCGCGCGCACGGAGGCCAACCGCGCCTTCGTCGAGGAGTTCGCCGAGGTGGTGCTGCTCGGCGGCGCCTTCGATCGCCTGGGCGAGTACATCACCGACGCGCCGGGCGCGTACCACCAGCACAACCCGGGCATCGGCGACGGGCTCGACGGGCTCGTCACGGCGTTCACGGCGCTCGAGGAGGCCGGCCAGGCGCTCGTCTACACGCGCATCCACCGCGTGGTGGCCGAGGGCAACTTCGTCTTCTGGATGGCCGAGGGAACGCTCGGCGGGGTCCCGACGGCCTTCTTCGATCTCTTCCGCCTCGAGGACGGGAAGATCGTCGAGCACTGGGATACCGTCGCGACGATTCCTCCGCCGGAGGACTTCGCCCACGCCAACGGGAAGTTCTGACCGCTCCGGCCGGGAGGTCGGTCCCCATGACCTGGTACGCCGACCTCTCGCCGCTGGACTACTTCATGCCCGAGCCCGGGAAGCTTCGCGCGGTCGGCTGGCTCGACGACGTGCATCCCTACGCGAAGGGCCCGGTCGCGAGCGACGACTTCGAGCGGCTCTACGAGCTGCTCGTCGACCCGTGGCAGCCCTTCATCGCCTTCGGACGGCACGAGTGCGAGCTCTGCCGCTTCACCTCGGGACCTGCGGGGGTCAGCTTTCGGAGTCGCCAGGTGCAGGTCGGCGTCTCGAATCTCTTCCTGCCGGCGGGCGAGCTCCTCTTCGTCGCGCCGTCGACGATCGTCCACTACATCGACGCCCACGAGTACCGGCCCCCCGACGTCTTCTGGGAGGCCGTGCGCGCCTGCCCGCCCATGCGAAGCATGGCGTATAAGAGGGCGCTCCTGGCCGCGGGGGGGAAGGCCCTGCTCCATCCCGGACCGCGCGCCGCGCCGCCGCCGGGCCAATGGGCCGCGCGGCCGAAGAACACCCGCAGGGCTCCGGGCGTGTCCGAGGCGCCCCAGCCCGCGGCGTGGTGCGTTCTCCGCATGGACGACAACGGCAACCGGTTCGAGGTGGCGCGCTACGCCACGGAGCGCGAAGCCGACGACGCGGCCCAACGCTTCGAGGCCCGGGGTCACAGGCAGACCTACTGGGTAGAGCCCGACGAGCCCGCGTGAGGTGGTGCGGCGCCGAGGGGCCACGAGGAGCGGTGGTCCCGCGACCTTCGGCGCCAGCGCACCTCAGGACGCCGAAGCACCCAGACCCAGCGCTCGCCGTGCCGCCTCCGAGGGGACCTCGTAGGGCGCCTCCCGCGGCGTCTGGAGGCGCGCGTGGTCGCCCCGGTGCTCCCGCTGTGCGATCACCAGCTCGCTGACGTCCTCGATGCCCAGCGTCGCGTCATTCACGAAGCGCTCGAGGGTCTCACCGCGAAGGCCGAGCTGGACCGCCCGGCGCGCGAGCTTGGACCCGTCGGGGGCGTGGTCCGGATCCCATTGAAGCCGCACCTCCGAGCGCTTCAACGCCGCCTTCCAAGCGGCCTCGTCGGCGTAGCCGGAGGCACGGAAGCTCGAGGCGACGGCCCTCTCGAGCAGCGCGTCGAAGAAGCTCCGTTCGATGCGGATGGCCAGGACGCGGCCCTGGTCCGCGTCCTTCGTGAGCCAACCGCAGCGGTACATCATCCAGAGGAAGTTCGGCTTGATCCAGCTCATGCGCCCGAGCGAATAGCGGGGCCCGCCGAGTCGCCCATGGGCGACGGCGTGGGCCGCGGTGTCGGCATGAAAGGCCTGGTAGACGACGATGGAGGCGGCGTCGTACTGAGCGAGGATCACCTTGCCTTCGGAAGGCCAGCGCTCCCGCTGGACGGCGTAGCTCTCGAGCACGAGGGGCATGCGGGCAGCTTAGGAGACGCGCGATCGACGCGCGCCTGGTCCACGCGAAGCTCGATGTGCACCGCGCGCTCGCCCGCGGCTGCGGAGATGGCGCGCATGGGGCATGCCTCTCCACGGACGGGGCAGCGAAAACCTGCGGGCATGACGCCCTCGGCGAGCGCGCGGCGGGCCGGGGAGTGCGCGCGGCATACGATGAACTTCACGTCGCGAAAGAAGAAGCGCACCTCCTCGTGTCCGTTGATGAACTCGAGGAGCTGGCGCTGCATGAGCCGTCGCTCGGGCCCGAGGAGCGGGTCGATATCCGTGCGCCCCTGGACGCGAATGGGAAGCGGCTCCCAGCGCCTCCCCGCGCTCGTCCAGGCGATGTCCTCGCGGCGCGCGTCCCAAGCTTCGAGAAGCGCCGAGCGCTCCTCGTCCGGAAGGCCGAGCCACCAGCGGTGCAACGCCGGACGATCGGTGGCGGGGACGGACCCGGTCAGGGCTTCGGGAGGGCGAGGCGTCGAGTTCATCGTGCCTCGAGGTAGCCAGGATCCGCGGAAGAACCAGACTGGTTTCCCTACCCGGCATGTGCGATTTTCGAATGGTGGGAAGGGGCTCTCCCTCGGACCCGGCGAAGCGCTCGAAGCCGCCGCAACCGAGCGCAGTCCTCGCCGCCCGCCTCGCCGCGTCGTGATGACACCGGGGCCTGCGCGGCCCATGACTTCCTGACGATGGCGAAGCTCTACTTCCGCTACGGGACCATGGACAGCGCGAAGACGCTCCAGCTCCTCGCCGTGGCGCACAACTACCGGAAGCAGGGGCGGGCCGTGCTGCTGGTGAAGCCGGCGCTCGACGACCGCTTCGGGACCCAGACCATTCGCTCGCGCTCGGGGCTCGAGGCGCCGGCGGACCTGCTCGTCGACGACGCGAGCACGCTCCCCCTCGAACGCTTCGACGGCCTCGATTGCGTGCTCGTCGACGAGGCGCAGTTCCTCAGCCCGCACATCGTGGAAGGGCTCCGGGAGGTGACCCGGAGCCATGAGGTTCCGGTGATCTGCTACGGGCTCCGGACCGATTTCCGCGGCGCGCTCTTTCCGGGTTCGCGCCGGCTTCTCGAGCTCGCCGACACCATCGAAGAGGTGAAGGTCACCTGCCAGTACTGCACGCGGAAGGCGATCATGAACCTCCGCCTCGCGCCGAACGGCGAGGCCCTCGCGACCGGTCCCCAGGTCGAGCTCGGCGCCGACGAGCGCTACGTCCCCGCCTGCTACGCCTGCTGGCGCGAGCGCCTGCTCCCGGCCCGAGAGGCCGCCGGTCTCACCGGCCTCTGGGACTGACGCTCAGCGCCCTCGGGCCCGCCTTCGCGCCGCCCCGCCGAAGAGCCGGAGCGCGAAGGGCACGCCGTGCACGAGGTAGCGCTCGGCGAGACGCTTCGGCTCCTGGGAGAGCCGCTTCACCCACTCGAGCCCGGTGTCCTGCATCCACGCGGGCGCCTGAGCGACGTCGCCGGCGAGGTAGCTGAAGCTGATGCCGACGCCGAGCCACCAGGCCCCCGGAAGCGCCGGGCGAAGCGCGCGGATGAGCCGCTCCTGCTTCGGGAACCCGAGCGCGACGAAGACCACGTCCGCCCCCGAAGCCTCCACCTCGGCGCGCATCGCCGCCATGGCCTCCGGGTCCTTCTCGAAGCCGAAGGCCGGGCAATGCGTGCCGCGCACGTCGAGGCTCGGGTGCTCGCGGCGCAGCACCTCCGCCGCGGCGTCCGCCGTACCGGGCATCCCTCCGAGGAGGAAGATCGAGCGGCCTTCCCGGGCGCACGCGGCGGACAGGCTGCTCACGAGGTGCGAGCCCGCCACGCGCTCGGGGACGGGGGTGCCCTGGACCTGACTCGCCCACACCAGCGGCATGCCGTCCGCAACGAGCAGGTCCGCTTCCTGGAGCATGCCCGTCACCTCCGGCGACGCCGCGGCCTGCCGAAGGATGTCCAGGTTCGGCGTGATCACCCAGCCCCCGCGCCCGGCCGCGAGCTCGTGCAGGACGTGCGCGATGCAACGCGCCTCCGTGGCGCGGGCAAAGGAGAAGCCCTGGATGTCGACGGTCGGGAGCACGCTCATCTCAGGAGCCCTTCGCGGCGCGCCGTGCTTCGAGGCGATCCCGCACGTAGGGCCAGAGGACCGGCCACCAGGCCGCGGTCACGACGACGAAGATGACGAAGCATCGGAGGGCGATGTGGAGCTCCGCCTCCTCCATCACCTTGCCGAGGTACATCACCGGCGCGGCGACGACGACCATGCGCAGGGTCAGGCCGAACTCGAGGGACCGGCCCCACACCTGGAGCTTCGCCTTGCTGAGCGCGATAGTGACGCCGTAGCGAATGATGTCCGCCATGAGGAGCGCGACGAGCGCGCCCTGCAGACCGCTTCCGGGCTCGATGCCCTCCGCCGCGTAGAACCCGAGGGGCACGCCGCCCACGAGCAGCACGCCCTTGACGATGTCCCCGACGGTCACCCACTTCGGCTCGCCCGCCGCCATGAAGAGCGCCGAGTAGGTCGTCGCCACGAGGTACACCCAACCGGCGAGGCTGAGCACCTGGATGGCGGCGCCGGCG
>JBCDGX010000044.1:0-15397 GCA_038750805.1 Myxococcota bacterium | reverse complement strand
TCCTCGTGCAGTCCGGCAAGCCCGTGGGCGTCGTGCGCACGCACGAGGACGCGCCGCGTGTGCTCATCGCCAACTCGAACCTCGTCCCCCACTGGGCGACGCAAGAGCACTTCGACGAGCTCGAGGCGCGCGGGCTGATGATGTTCGGCCAGATGACCGCGGGCTCGTGGATCTACATCGGCACCCAGGGGATCCTCCAGGGCACCTACGAGACCTTCGCCGAGTGCGGCCGCGCCCACTTCGGCGGCACGCTCGCCGGGCAGCTCTGCGTCACCGCGGGCTGCGGCGGCATGGGCGGCGCGCAGCCTCTGGCCATCACGCTGGCCGGCGGGACCTGCCTCATCGCCGAGGTCGATCCGGCCCGCCTCGAGCGGCGCCTCGAGGACCGCTACCTGGACGAGGTCGCGCCGAGCCTCGACGCCGCCATCGACCGCGCCGTCGCGCTCGCGGCTGCCCAGGAGGCGCGCTCCGTCGGCGTCCGCGCGACGGCCATCCAGCTGCTCGAGCGTCTCCTCGAGCGCCACGTGAAGGTCGACGTGCTGACGGACCAGACCTCCGCGCACGACCCCCTCGAGGGCTATCTCCCCGAGGACATGACGCTCGCCGAGGCGGCCGTGATGCGCCGGGACGATCCCGACGCCTACGTCGCCAAGAGCAGCGAGTGCATGGCCCGGCACGTGCGCGCGATGCTCGCGCTCAAGGCGCGCGGCAGCGTCGTCTTCGACTACGGCAACAACCTCCGCCAGCGCGCGAAGGACCACGGCGTCACCGACGCCTTCGCCTTCCCGGGCTTCGTCCCGGCCTACATCCGCGAGCAGTTCTGCCTCGGCCGCGGCCCCTTCCGATGGGTCGCGCTCTCCGGCGACCCGAAGGACATCTTCGCCACGGACAAGGCGCTCCTCGACGCCTTCCCGGTCGCGGATGGCGGCTACAACCAGCGCCTCCACGACTGGATCCTCGGCTGCCACGCCCACCCCGAGGCGCTCCTCGCGGGGGACTTCGAGGCCTGCGCGCCGCGCTTCGGCTGGCAGGGGCTCCCGGCGCGCATCTGCTGGTTCGGCCTCGGCGAGCGCGACCGCGCCGGCCGGATCTTCAACGACATGGTCAAGGGCGGTCGCGTGAGCGCGCCCATCGTGATCGGCCGCGATCACCTCGACTGCGGCAGCGTCGCCAGCCCGAACCGCGAGACCGAGGGCATGAAGGACGGCACGGACGCGGTCAGTGATTGGGCGCTCCTGAACGCGATGGTCAACGTCGCGAGCGGCGCGAGCTGGGTGAGCTTCCACCACGGCGGCGGCGTGGGCATCGGCTTCAGCCAGCACGCCGGCCAGGTGGTCGTCGCGGACGGAACCGAGGCGGCGGCCCGGCGGCTCCAGCGCGTGCTCACGAACGACCCGATGATGGGCGTTTTCCGCCACGTCGACGCGGGCTACGAGTCCGCCGAAGGCTGCGCCGACGACCGCGCCGTCGACATCCCCATGCGCGAGGGCTGAGCCGTGGGCTTCGCGGGGGGCGAGCGCCGCGTGCTGATCCGCGGCGCCCGGGTCCTGACCATGGGCGGCCCGGCGCGGCGCGGTGAAGCGACGGGGGAGCTCGGCGTGCTCGATGGCGCCGACGTGCTGCTGGAGGGGGGGCGGGTCCTGGCCCTCGGCCAGGGGCTCGCGAAGGAGGCGCCCGAGGTCGTGCAGGCGGAGGGCCGCGTGCTTCTGCCGGCCTTCGTCGACGCGCATACGCACGCCTGCTGGGCCGGCTCGCGCCTCGCCGAGTGGGAGCGGAAGCTCGCCGGGGCGAGCTACCTCGAGCTCATGGCCGAAGGCGGGGGGATCATGGCGACGGTGCGCGCCACCCGCGCGGCGAGCGTGGCCGAGCTGCGCACGCTCCTCGAGGGGCGCCTCGCGGCCATGCACGCGCTCGGCACCGGCGCGGCCGAGGTGAAGAGCGGCTACGGCCTCGACACGGAGGCCGAGCTCCGCATGCTCGAGGCCATCGCGTCCGCGCGGCACCCGGCGCCGCTTCGCATGACCGCGTGCATCGGGCACGCGAAGGACGCCACGGTACCGGAGTTCGTCGAACGAACGATCGAACGGACGCTCCCCGCCGTCAGCGCCGCCTTCCCTCAGGCCACCGTCGACGCCTATTGCGAGGAGGGCGCCTGGAGCCTCGAGGAGACGCAACGTCTCACGGCCGCCGCGCGCGCCGCCGGCCACGAGGTGCGGCTGCACGTGGACCAGTTCCACGACCTCGGTGCCGTGGACGCGCTCCTCCCCCTCGGCGTCCGGAGCTTCGACCACCTCGAGGCGTCCACGCCGGCGACGCTGCGACGCCTCGCCGAGAGCGAGGCCTTCGGGGTCATGCTGCCTTCGAGCGGCTTCCACCTCGACGATCGCTACGCCGATGGCCGGGCCTTCCTCGACGCCGGCGGGCGCCTGGCCCTCGGGACGAACCTCAACCCCGGGAGCGCCCCGGGGCCGTCCATGCCCTTCGTGCTCGCGCTCGCGGTGCGAAAGCTCGGGCTCTCGCCGGCCGAGGCCATCTACGCCGCAACGCGCCAGGCCGCCGAGCTCCTCGATCTCCCGGACCGGGGTCGCATCGAGGTCGGGGCGTCGGCGGACTTGCTCCTGCTCTCGGCGCGGGACGAGCGGGAGCTCGCCTGGGCCTTCGGCGCGCCGCTCCTTCAGCGCCGCTTCGCCTGAGCTGGACACCCGGAGCGCCCGACGCGACCTCAGGGCTACCCCGCCCTATGCTCCCGCCGTGGCGAAGCGAGGCCATTGCGGGCGCTGCGAAAAGGAGGTCCCGCTCGTGCGTCCTTGGATCGGCTGGAAGGTCTTTCGAGCGCTCTGGTTCGCGGCGATCCCCGTGATCGTCCTTTGCGCCCCGGCCATCGCCGCGGACGCGTGCTTCTTGACGCCCATGGCGGCGATTCTCCTGGTGGGCGGCGGTCCGCTCGCCCGGGCGTCCCGGGCGCCGGCGACCTGCAAGCGCTGCGGCGCCGTGGTCCCGACCTGAGTCGAGCCCCCGTGCGCCTCGGCCGGATGGGATCGTGTAGCGTCCCCGCGTGGGCGCGCGCCGGGTCGAGAAGGTGGTCATCACGGGAGGCACCGGCTTCCTCGGCGAAGCCCTCACCCGCCAGCTCCTCGGACGCGAAGGGTCTCCGGCGCTCAGGGCGGAGGCCGTGGTCCAGCTCGACCTGAGCCCGCCCGCCCCGGCCCTCGCGACGGCGGATCCGCGCGTGGCGTGGCTCCGCGGGGACGTGAGGGATCGGGCGAGCCTCGTCCCGGCCTTCCGCGGCGCCGACGTCGTCTTCCATTGCGCAGCGCTCGTCGACTGGGGGCGCGCGCGGCGCGACGCGCTCCTCGAGGTGAACGTCGCCGGCACCGCGAACGTGCTCGCGGCCTGCCGGGACGCGGGCGTGCCGGTGCTCGTGCACACCTCCACCATGGACGTGGTCTACGAGGGGCGCGCGATCCCCCGCGGCGACGAGACGCTGCCCTATCCGGAGCGCTTCGAGACCGACTATTGCGAGTCGAAGGCGCTCGCGGAGAAGCAGGTCCTCGCCTGGGCGGCGAGCTCCGAGCGGCCGGCCCTCGCCGTCGTTCGGCCCGTCGGCATGTACGGCGAGGGCGACCCCTACCACGTCACGCAGAGCCTTCTTCAGGCCGAGAAGGGCGCCCTCGTCGCGCGCCTCGGCGACGGCCGGGCCATCTTCAGCCACGTCTACGTCGGCAACGTGGCCCACGGGATGATCCTCGCCGCGGAACGGCTCCTCGCCGGGGACGCGCAGGCCCGCGGGCGCGTTTACTTCGTCTGCGACGACGAGGAGCCGAACAACTTCTTCGACTTCATGGCGCCGATCATGGAGGGCCTCGGGCACCGCTTCCCGCCGCGCTGGGCGTCCATCCCCGCAGGGCCGGCCAAGCTCGTCGCCGGCGCCGTCGCGCGGGTTGCGCGGGCCCGGGGCACCGAGCCCACGGTCACGCCCGAGAGCATCAACATGATCTGCCGAGACTTCGCCTTCACGGACGCGCGCGCCCGCCGCGAGCTCGGCTACGCCGCGGCGTTCTCCGGCGAGGAGGCGCGCGCGCGGACCATCGCCTGGTTCCGCGCGCACGGCCCCGTGCGTCGCTGAGGGGCTCTCAGCGGAGCCCGCTTACGAAGGCCTTCACGGCTTCGCCGATGGCGTCCGGGCTGTCCTCCTGGATGAAGTGCCGGCCCTTCACGCGGACCTCCGTGAGGTGGCTGAAGGAGCGCGCGAACTCCCGCGCCGCCCCGATGAGGATCGAGCCCGGGTCCGCGTCGACGAAGAGCTTCGGGGGCGAGGCGTCGCTCACGAGCCACTCGCCGTAGGCCTTCACGATGGCGTGCACGTCCTCGGGCTCCCCCTCGATGGGAATCTGCCGAGGCCAGGTGAGCGTCGGGCGGCGGCCCTCGCCGGGCTCGGCGAAGGGCCGGCGGTACTCGGCCATCTCTTCGGGCTGGAGGTCACGGATCACCGAGGCCGGCAGCACGCGCTCCACGAAGACGTTCCTGTCGAGCACGATCTCCTCGCCGGCCGGCGAGCGGAAGGCCTGAAAGATGCCGCGCGCCGCCTCCGGCCATTCGTTCCACGTCACGGGCATCACGATGGCCTCCATGAAGGCGATGCCTTGCACGGCGTCCCGGTGGCGGTTGGCCCAATCGAAGCCGAGCCCCGAGCCCCAGTCGTGGATGACGAGCACGACGTTCGCGCTCACCCCGAGGGCCTCCAGAAGCGCGTCGAGGTAGGTGCGATGCTCCACGAAGCGGTAGCTCTCCGGGCCGCTCGTGGGGAGCTTCTCGCTGTCGCCCATGCCGATGAGGTCCGGCGCGATGAGCCGCCCGAGTCCCGCGCAGTGCGGCATGACGTTCCGCCAGAGGAAGGACGAGGTCGGGTTGCCGTGGAGGAAGACGATGGGATCGCCCTCGCCCTCGTCGACGTAGGCCATGGTCCGGCCCTTCACCGTGATCGTCTTCTTCGTGTAGGGGCTCGTCGGCGAAAGCGGCATGGCGGTCTCCTCGGAGCAGCCTACGCGATGCGCGGCCGCGGGATGGATGCGCGCGCCTTCGGGAGCGCGTAGCGTCGGCCCATGTCCAGCGAGACGCGCGCCGTCCACACCATCGATACCCACTACGCCGGCGAGGACCGGCACACCGCCGCCTACCTCGTCGTCGATGGGGAGCGCGCGGCCTTCGTCGAGACGAACACCAACGCCGCCGTGCCGCGCCTCCTCGAGACGCTCGCCGCCGCGGGGCGCGCGCCGGAGGACGTGGACTACGTGATCATCACGCACATCCACCTCGACCACGCCGGCGGCGCCGGGGCGCTCCTCCAGCAATGCCCGAACGCGACGCTCCTCGCCCATCCCCGCGCGGCGAAGCACGCCATCGACCCGGCGAAGATCATCAAGGGCGCGAGCGCGGTGTACGGCGCGGAGGCCTTCGCGGAGCTCTACGGCACCATCGTCCCGGCCCCGGCGGAGCGCGTCCGGGCCATGGAGGACGGCGAGACCCTCGCGTGGCAGGGCGGCACCTGGACCTTCCTCCACACGCGAGGCCACGCGAACCACCACTTCTGCATCCACGACGACCGCGCGGACTGCATCTTCACGGGGGACTCCTTCGGCCTCGTCTATCCGGATCTGCAGCGCGAGGGCGAAGCTCCCTTCGCGGTGGCCTCGACGACGCCGACGGACTTCGATCCCGTCGCCGCCCGGGCCACGCTCGAGCGGCTCCTCGCCGTCGGCGCGGGGACCGTCTACCCGACGCATTTCGACGGCTGGACGGACCTCGAGGGCATCGCGCGCACGGTCGACGCGCAGCTCGTCCGCTACGGCGCGCTCCTCGACGCGGCGGACGCGAGCGGAGACGAGGGGGAGGCCCTCGACGCCCGCTGCGCCGAGGGCGCGAAGGCGATCTTCCGGGACCTTCTCGGTGAGCACGGGCTCGACGAGCCCCGGACCTGGGAGCTCCTGCGCCTCGACGTGGAGCTCAACGGCCAGGGCGTCGCCGCGGCCGTCCGGAAGGCGCGCTACAAGCGAAGCCGCGCCTGACCGTTCGTTTTCGTCGATGAGATCGCACGATCACGCCGTTCGGCGCTTGAATCGTCCCCATCGTGGGCTCATCTGCTGGAAGAGGCGGCGCTTCGTGTGACGTATTCGTTACGGCGCCGCCGAAAGACAGGCCTCTCTCCCTAAACTCCCAGACGACGTGCCCCGTTTCGCCGCCATCGACGTCGGCTCGAACGCCTCGCGCCTGCTCATCGTGCAGGCGAAGGAGCCGACGCGGATCCGTGAGGTCCGGTCGTTACGCGTCCCGGTGCGCATGGGCCACGAGGTCTTTCAGACCGGCGAGCTGAACCCGCGCACCATCGACCAGGCCGTCGACACCATGCGCCAGTTCGCGCAGGCCATCGAAGACGCGCGCGTCGACGATTACCGCGCCATCGTCACGGCGAGCGCGCGCTCGGCCCGCAACGGCGCGGAGCTCCTCGAGCGCGTGCGCACGGAGACGGGCATCGCCCTCGACGCCATCGACGGCACCGAGGAGGCGCGCATCGTCGGCCTCGCCGTGCGGAACGCGATGGAGCTCCCGGGCCCGGCGATCCTCATGGACTTGGGCGGCGGGAGCCTCGAGGTCACGGACCTCACGCCGGGGGGGCGCTTCACGGTCTCCCTCGCCATCGGCACGGTACGCCTCCTCGAGGCCTTCCTCGATCCGGGTAAGCCGGTCTCGGAGGCGCAGGACCGGCTCATCCGCGAGTACATCGACCGGCTCCTGGCGCCTCATCGTCGCGACCTCCGCGCCCGCGAGTGGTCCGTGATGGTCGGGACCGGCGGCAACCTCAACGCCGCCGCGGCGCTGGCGCCGGCGCCCGAGCTCCATCCGGTGCCGACCATCGACGTGCCGCGGGCGCGCGAGCTCCTGGACGAGCTCAAGGCGCTGCCAAAGGACCAGCGCATCGCGCGCTACGATCTCCGGCCGGACCGGGCCGACGTGCTCGTGCCGGCGCTCTACGTGATCGTCGCCATGGCGGACTTCGCCAAGGTGCGCCGCGTGGCGTGCCCCGGCGTGGGCATGAAGGAAGGCATCGTCCGCGAGCTCGTCGACAAGCACTACCGAGTCTGGGACTACGGCAGCGAGCGGGACGTGCTGCTGGCGGCGGCGCTTCAGCTGGGTCGGCGCTACCACTTCGACGAGCGCCACGCGACGCAGGTCGCGAGTCTCTCCATGGAGCTCTTCGAAGCGACGAAGAAGCTCCACGGGCTCGGCGCCGAGGACCGTGGACTGCTTCGACTGGCGGCGTTGCTCCACGACATCGGGGACTTCGTCAGCCCGCAGTCGCATCACAAGCACAGCCAGTACCTCATCGCGAACAGCGATCTGGTGGGCCTGCCGCCGGAGCGCCGGGACCTCGTCGCGCAGATCGCGCGTTATCACCGGCGCGCGCTGCCGGCCACGCGCCACGAGCCCTACCGGGCGCTGAACGAAGAGGACCGGCGGCGCGTGGACGTGCTCGCGGGGCTCCTTCGCATCGCCGATGCCTTCGACCGGGGGCATCAGGGCAAGGTGAAGGCGCTGAACCCTCGGCTGAAGCGCCGCGAGCTCGTGCTGGAGCCCGAGTCCGATCACGACCTCAGCCTCGAGGCGTGGACCGCCGAGCGGAAGGCGGACCTCTTCCGCCAGGCCCTCGACCGCGAGCTGCGCGTGAAGCTCACGGAGGGGCAGTCGAGCCCCGGCGAAGTCGACGCCGCCCAGTAGCGCAAGGTTAGCGCGCGGCCGTGCTCTCGAAGATGCGGTCGGCCGAGGCGGTGACGAAGCCCTCGTAGAGCGGGCCTTCGGGCCCGGGGTGGCGTTCGGCGAGCTCGTAGTACGCGCCGGGGACCTCGTGCTCCCCTTCGGCGAGGGCGACCCGGACGCGGTCCGCCCGCGTCGAGGCCTGCGCGAGGCCCACGGCCGGGCTGCCCTTGATGACGCCGCCCGCGTCGCTGAGCTCCACGCCCGCGTCCTCGAGGCGCCGGACGACCTCGGCGAGGGTCGGGGACCCAGGGAGCGCGTTCACCCGCGCGGTGAAGTGGTTGACGCGGAGGCCGTGCACCGCGACCCAGGCGGCGTATTCGCTCTCGCTCCGGAGCGCCTCGTAGGTCCCGTGCGCGAGCGTCCAGGGCCGCCCGGCGTCGAGCGGGTCGCCGAAGCCTCCCGCCGGAACCGCCTCGGCGAGCGCGTGCACGATGCGGCGAAGCGCCGGCGAGCAGTCGCCGAGCACGAGCTCGCTCAGGAAGATCTTCGGGTCCCCGGGCCCTCGCTCGAAGTGTGTGGCCCGGACCTTCTTGGCCTCGAAGACGTAGTCGCCGCGCGGCGTATAGCCCGCGGCGACGAAGGGCGCCGCGAGCTGCGCGATGCCGAGGCGCGGATGGTCGTAGGTCCGGTAGGCGACGTGGTCGTTCACGACGGCCTCGCCGCCGAGCAGCGCACGCACCCGCGGCGCGGAGGGGCAGAGCCCGACGTAGCTCCGCCAGAGGCGCGCGAAGAGCGAGCTCAGGTCGTCGAGAGCGTCCACCGTTCGGGGACGTAGCACGGGCACGTCGTGCTCGGCCCGCGCTTCCTCAATGCGACGTCAGCTGGCGCTCGAACTCACGCACGCGGTCCGGCGTGATGCCCAATCGCTGCTCACGAACGATGGGATGCGAGGCGTCCTCGAGCCTTGCGAGCGGACGGAGGCCGACGGGCTGGTGCTCTACCCGCAGGGTCAGCCCGAGCGTCGGCGTCGCGTAGGGAAGATGATTGGCCAGCGTCCCCCGATAGGCCGCGTCCGCTTCCCGCCCTTCGCGGGCGAGCGAGTCCATGCTGTGCTCGAAGTCCCGGTCGGAGACCGCGGCCCAGGTAAGCCACGTGAAGGGGGTCGGGGACCCCTCGACGGGCAGGTTAAGCCGCACCCGCACGAAACAGTGTACGCGGCCATCGACCACCAAGGCGCAGTGCTCCTCGGTGAGGAGCAATCCCTTCGGGCTTGTGCTTCCGAGCTCGAGAACGAGCTGCGGGGCGTTGAAACCCCACACGAGCGGCGCGGGTGGGTTCGCGCCGCGCGCTGCAGCGTCCCCCGTTTCGGCCTCGCCAGGCTCCCCGAGGTCTATCTCGGCGTCGAACCACACATCCACGAAGTCGCCTTCTCGATAGAAGCGCCAGCCGGGAGGAAGCGAAAGAAAGGGAAGCGCCTGCGGGCAGGTGGAGCTCAGATGCGCGATGCACACGGGCCGGTAGAAGTCCTCATCGTCGGAGTGCTCGCCCCGCCAGATGAACCAGCCGCTCGCTCCTGGAGATGGGTTGAGTCGGGCACCGTGCAGCGGAAGGTCGATGCGTCCAGCCGTACGCGAGAGCCCGACGACGTCGGCGGGGTCCGGGTGCATGGGCTCGACGCCTGCGTCGGCGCACACGCGTTCCGCGTCCGCATGGGTCATCGTCCGGGATGCTATGGCCCGCCGCACGTCACGTGAAGTTCCGCGCGGGACAGCCGGCTCAGCGCTGGGGCGGTGCGGCCGCGGCGGCGGCGGCGGAGAGGCGCATCTCGTGCTCCTCGGCCATCTCCTTCGCGACGTCCTCGAGGAGCTTCCGGCACTCGGGCCGGCCCTTGAGGTGGTCGAGGAGCGTCGCCGAGGCGTTCTGGAAGTCCTGCTCGTAGCTCAGCGCCTCGCGCACGCGCGACGCGATGCGATCGCGGCCGGCCTGGAGGTCGTTCTCGAGCGCCTCGCTGTAGCGGAGGAGCTGCGCCTTCAGGTCGTCGATCTGCTTGCGTAGGCTGTTCGCGTACTGCTCGCGATCCTTCGCGCGGCGCTCATAGTCGCCGATGACCGTCAGCAGGGTCTCGCTCCGCGCCTGCGCGCCACCGATGGCCTGGAAGGCCTCGGCGAGCTCCTGGCCGCGGCTCCGGCTCGCCTTCTCCTGGGCGGTCCGGAGCTCCTGCTCGGCGCGGGTCCGGAGCGCCTTCAGGCGCGCGCCACGCTCGCGCTCTGCGGCGGCCTCACGCATGGCGCGCGACTCCTCGCCGGCGAGCTCTTCGACCTTACGGCCGATCTCCGCGCGGAGCGCGCGGCCGCGCTTCTCGATGGCCTCGAGCTTCTTCGAGTGGCTCGCCAGCTCGCCCTCGAGGCGCGCCGCGCGGGCGGCGACCTCCCAGATGCGGTCCGCGGCCTTGGCCACCTGCTCCGGCGCCTTCCCGTTCGGGTAGGCCCGGCTCGTCGCCCGGAGGAAGTTCGCGGCGCGGCGGCTCCACTCGACCACGCCCGGGGAGGGCGCGGGCGGCGGCGGCGGCGGCGCCATGGGCGCGTCCGAGCCCTTGCGCACCTCCCACACGTTCGAGGGGAGCGAGCGCTGGAGCTTCTTCAGCTCCTCCTGGAGATGGTGGCCGTCGCGGAAGCGGCTCTCCGGCGCCTTCTCGAGGAGCTTCAGGCAGATCTGCTCGGCGAGCTCCGGCAGGTCCTTCCGGAGCTTCGAGGGCCGCGGCGACGCGGCGGTGCGCTGCATGTCGAGGAGCGTGTCCCGGTCGCTCGAGCGGAAGGGCAGCTGCCCCGTCACCATCTCGTAGAAGAGGATGCCGAGCGCGTAGAGGTCGCTGGCCGCGATGGCGTCCTCGCCCCGGGCCTGCTCCGGCGACATGTACTCCGGCGTGCCGAAGACCGCGCCCTTGGGCGCGAGCCGCGGATCCCGGGCGAGCGCCGCGAGACCGAAGTCGAGGATCTTCACGTAGTCCTGCCGGCCCCCGCGGACCGTCAGCATGATGTTGTCGCTCTTCAGGTCCCGGTGGACGACGCCGAGGTCGTGCGCACGCGCGAGCGCCGCGCACATCTGCTCGAGGATGTCGACGGCCCGGGCGATGGGCATCTGGCCCTTCGAGATCTCCGAGCTCAGCGCGACGCCCGTGAGGTACTCCATCACCAGATAGAGTTCGCCCTCCTCGGTCTCGCCGACGTCGTGGATGTCGACGATGTGCGCGTGGTCCACGCGGTTCGCGGCGCGCGCCTCGCGCAGCATCCACGCCCGAAGGTGCGTCTCGCTTCGTAGGTCCGGGCGGATCAGCTTCAAGGCCACGACCCGGTCGATGAGCACGTGCCGGGCGCGATAGACGACGCCCATGCCTCCCTCACCGAGGCGGGTCTCCAGCCGGTAGCGACCGGCGATGACCTTGTTCAGAAGCGGGTCCCGGCTGCGGGTTCGGGTCGCGGATTGCCCTCGTGCCATGCGCTTCGCCTTGGTCCCGTTCGCCTTGGCGGGCCCTGCGTCTACCGACAGCATACACGACCCTCCGTTCGTAAAAAGGTCGTGCGAGAGCAACGGCAGCGGGGCAGGGCTTTTGGACCCCACGCCAGATGTTTGTGGCCTCGGGGAGCCGGACCTACGCTGGCCTTCGAGGAGGACGCAGCGCGCTCCATGGGCCCCGAGGCCCCCATCGGTCCCTACGTCATCGAACGCCGTCTCGCGACCGGCGGCATGGCGGAGGTGTACGTCGCGCAGCGCACGGGCCCCCACGGGTTCACCAAGCGCCTCGCGCTCAAGCGGATCCTCCCGCAGTACGCGGCGGATCCGGACTTCGTCGCGATGTTCATCGACGAGGCGAAGCTCGCGGCGGCCCTCGACCACCCGAACATCGTCCAGGTCTTCGATTTCGGTGAGCACGAGGGCGAGCTCTTCCTCGCCATGGAGCTCGTCGAGGGCACGAACGTGAACCGGCTCCTCCGCGCCGCCGTGAGCCGGAAGGTGGAGGTCCCCTTCGACGTGGCGATTCACGTCGCGGCGCAGACCGCGCGGGCGCTCGCCTACGCGCATCGCTACCGCGGGCCCGACGGAGCGCTCGTCGACTTCGTGCACCGCGACGTGAGCCCGGCGAACCTGCTCCTGACGGCGCACGGGGACGTGAAGCTCACGGACTTCGGGATCGCGACGGCCGGCGCCAAGGCGCGGCGTACGCAGGACGGCCATGTGCGCGGCAAGCTCGGCTACATGTCGCCGGAGCAGGTCATGGGGCGACCGCTCGACGGGCGCTCGGACGTCTTCACGCTCGGGACCGTGCTCGCGGAGCTGCTCATCGGCGCGCCGCTCTTCGGGAAGGGCAAGGAGCTCGACGTCCTCATCCGCATCCGGGACGCCAACCTCGCGAACCTCGACGCGGCGAAGCGCCAGATCCCCCGGGACATCGAGAAGGTGCTCCACCGCGCGCTGATGAAGCGGCCCCAGGACCGGCCGCCGGCGGCGGAGCTCGGGGCGGCGCTCGACGAGGTCGCGCGCCGTCGCGGCTTCGGTCATGGGGCCCTGCGCCTCACGCGGCTCCTCGAACGCCTCGGGCTGATCGAGGCGGACCACGCGCGGCCCGCGGAGCTCGGCGGCCAGCTCACGAGCGCCGTCGACACGAGCCTCCTCGGCTCGCGCGACGACGCCGGGGAAGCGCGCGACGCGACGAGCCCGGCCATCTACACGGTGCGCCGCCCCGACGGCACGATCATCGGGCCCATGAGCTTCCCGAAGCTCGTGCAGCTCGTGACGAGCGGGGCCATCTCCTCGGACACGTCCATCCAGAAGGGCAGCGGCCGCTTCGCCATCGCCACCGAGCTCCCGGAGCTCACGCGCTTCGTGACCTCACCCGCGCTCCAGTGGCGCATCGAGGAGCTCGCACAGGCGGAGCGCCGGGGGGACCTCGAGCAGGCGGGGCTCCTCGAGCCGGCCTTCGCGATTCTAAGCGAGCGCGCGACGGGCGTGCTCCACCTCTGGGACGCCGAGCGACGGAAGAAGATCTACTTCGTCGACGGGCGGCCGGAGTTCGTCGCGAGCACGGACCGGAGCGAGCTGCTCGGCGAGTACCTCGTGGCCCATGAGTACTGCCTGCGCATGGAGGTCGAGATGGCCCTCGCGCTCCTGCCTCGCTACGGCGGGCGCCTCGGCGATGCCCTCGTGGGGCTCGGGGTGCTCCGGCCCGTGGAGCTCTTCCGGGCGATCACCGACCAGGTGCGCGGCCGCCTCCTCGAGGCCTTTCGCTGGCGCCGGGGGCATTGGGCCTTCGTCCGCGGCCTCCGGTCGCACGAAGAGACCTTCCCCATCGGGGGCGACGGCTTCGAGCTGCTCCGGGACGCCGTGGCGGAGGCACATCCCGCGGAGCTCGAGGCGGCGCTCGCGCCCCATTGGGAGAGGGTCGTGCGCTTCCGCGCGGACGCCCCGGTAGCCCTCGACCGCTTCGCGCTGGCGCCCACCGAGGCGGCGCTCCTGCGCGAGCTCGCCGGGGACGCCACGATCGGAGGCGTGCTCGTCCGCGTCGCCGGCGAGCCGGCGCTGGATCTCGAGGCGGCGTACCGGGTGCTGCACCTCGGGCTGAGCTGCGAGCTCCTGGCGCTCGTGGGCTGAGCGCGGAGCCCTGCGCTTCCTCCGGCACCTTCATCGGCGGGCTGGTAGGCTCCCGCGACCGGGCGGCCGCGGCCGCGACCGGGCATGACCATGGCGCCTCGCCCCCCCAGCTCGAGCAGCGGAACGGACCCCTCGGGCACGGAAGCGGCCCACGACGGAACGGTGTCGCGCTTTCGCGAGTCGCTCGCGCCGCCGGCGACGTCCTTTTTCCGCCTCGAGCATCCCGAGACGCCGCGCGGGCCCGTGCTCGTCGAGGTGCCGCACGCGGGCCTGGCCATCCCCGACGAGGTGCGGCCGGAGCTCTCGCCCACGGCGACCGACGGGCGTCTCCGGGACGCGGACATCTACGTCGACAAGCTCTACGCGAACGCAGCGCGGGAGGGCGCGGCCCTGCTCGTCGCCCGGGCCTCGCGCTACGTCGTCGACCTGAACCGCTCGGCGGACGACGTGGACCTCCAGACGGTGCCGGACCACCCCTCGCCGCGGGCCGTGCAGCCGCGGGGCGTCGTCTGGCGCTTGGCCACCGACGGCCGGCCGCTCCTCCGTCGGCCGCTCCCTTACGCCGAGTTCCAGCGCCGCCTCGAGCGCTTCCACGCGCCCTACCACGCGGCCATCCGGAGCGAGCTCGACCGGCTGCGCGCGGGCTGGGGCTTCGCCATCGCGCTCGCGGCACACTCGATGCCGAGCATGGGGCGCGGGCTCCGGAGCGACCGGCTGGTGCGGCGCGCGGACGTCGTGCCGGGCACGCGCGGCGGGACCACCGCGGACCCGCGGCTCATCGAGCTCGTCGACCAGCACTTCCGGCAGGCGGGCCTCAGCGTGCGCCACGACGATCCCTACCGCGGCGGCTACACGACGGCCCACTACGGCCGGCCCTCCGAGGGCATCCACGTCGTGCAGATCGAGCTCAACCGCGCGCTCTACGTCGACGAGCGCACGGGGCGGCCGAAGTCGCCGGAGCTCGAGGCGCTCCGCGACGTGCTCGACGGGCTCGTGCGCTCCGTCTGCGAGCTGCGGCTCGGGCCGCGCGGCTGAGGAAAGGGGCGGAGCTCAGCGGGCCGCTTCGGCCGCCATGCTCTCGCCGCTCCGCACTTCGAGGCGGTACCGGCTATTCGCCGTCTGGATGTAGTAGACGTCGCGGCCGGAGACCTTGAGAACGCGCTTCACCGGGGTGGTGACGTACTCGTGGAGCCCATCGGGGAACTCGATGACGACCACCGATCCCTTGCGAGGAGGACGAAGCAGTCGGCCGACGACCGCCCTTCCGGGCTTCCTCCCCAACTTACGGAGCACCACCTCCACGGACACGACCGTAGCACAGCGGCCGAACCGGGCAAAAGCCAAAGTGGCGACTCGACAAGCCACCTGACCCCGCCAAGAAACCATTGACGAAATCAGCGAATGTCACGCATTCGTTGCACGCGGAGACTGAGCACCAGGTCCGTGGAATCGAGCGTGCTACGGATGCCCGAGACGGCGCTCCGGAGGCACCTCCAGAGCGGGCTGAGTGGAAGGGGCGGGTCTCCCCATTCGCGGAATCTGACCTCGGTCGCGCCGGCGCCGAGGCGCAAGCGGACGTCCGCGCCGCCCTCTGCGTCGCCGAGAGCTGGACAGGTCGCCATGGTCTCGGTCACGACGCTCCAGGCCTGGCGTTCGAGCGCCGCATCGCGGGGGCAGCGGCCGTTCCGCGGGGCCAGGCCCTCGCAACGCATGTAAGCGATGCGCCCGCGCTCGACGCGGAAGCTCGGCCGCGGCCCGCTCGGGGCCGGCGCGGTCTCGGCGGGGCTGCCGCCCGGCTCCGCGTCGGGCGCTTCGCCCTCCGTCTCCTCCTCGGCGCTTGCGTCGGGGCCGTCGCCTTGTTCGGGCGTCTCGGCCGCGAGGCGAGTCTCCTCGCTTTCGGGCGCGGCGCCGGACGGCTCGACTCCCGCTTCGCCTGCGGTCTCGCCATCTGAGGGCTCGTCGTCCCGAGTGGTGCCCTCGTCGTCGGCCTCGACGCGCC
>JBCDGX010000043.1:0-15512 GCA_038750805.1 Myxococcota bacterium | reverse complement strand
GTCGACGTCGAGGTGGTTCGTCGGCTCGTCGAAGATCGCGAGCTCCGGCGCTTCGACGAGGAGCTTGGCGAGGGCCACGCGCCGGCGCTCGCCACCGCTCATGGTGCCCACGGGCCGCTCGAGGTCCGTTACGCCCACGTGCGTGAGCGTCGCGTCGACGACGTGATCCCGGTCCCAGCCGCCGAGGCGCTCGATGCGCGCGGCGGCGTCCGCCTGGGTCTCGAGGAGCGCGTCGAGGTCCGCGCCGGGCTCGCCCATGGCCAGGCTGGCCGCGTCGTGGGCCTCCTTGGCCTCGAGCCAGGGGCCGAGCGCCGCGCGCACGATGGCCCGGGGCGTCGCGGCGTCGTCCATGCGCGGGACCTGGGGCAGGTAGCCGACGCGGACGTCCCGGGGCGTGACGACCTGCCCCGCGTCCGCTTCGAGATCGCCCGCGAGGATGCGCGCGAGCGTCGACTTGCCCGCCCCGTTCGCGCCGACGAGACCGACGCGCTCGCGCGCTTCGATGGCGACGTCGACGTCGTCCAGGAGGACCCTTGGACCGTAGGCCTTCGCGAGGCCCTTCGCCGTGAGCACGGGCGGCACGGCGGGACCCTACGACAGCGCGGCGCGGACGCCAGAGACGTCAGCGCCAGATGCGCTGGGCCCGCGCGCGCACGGTGCGCCGGACGCCCGCGAAGGCGACGTCGCCGCGCAGCCCGTCGAGGAGCCCGCAGGCCTCGACCCATCCGACGTCGACGAGGCTCGTCTCCGCCGCCGCCGCGAGGTGGTCCCCGGCCCGTTCGGCGTCCCCCTGGGCAGTGGCGACCTCGGTGAGGAGCTGGCGCACGAAGGTGTGGAATCGCGGGTTTCGGCTATGGCCGGCGAGGCCGAGGAGGACCCCTTCGACGTCGGCGAGGGCGAGGCGGCCGAGCACGCCTTGGGCGTAGACGCGCATCATCTCGCGGTCGGGCCCCGGGTCCCGGCCCAGCACCTCGAGGACCTCCTCGACGGCCCGCGCGTTCCGGCTCCAAGCGCCGACCCGGAGCTTCTCGCGGAGCGCCGGGAGGTAGTCGGGCCGCGTGGCCGCGAAGAGCGCCGCGAGGGACGCCGTGTGGGCCTCGACGCGCCCGTGAAGGCCGTGCTGCCGGGCGAGGTCCGCGTGGGCCCGCACCAGGCGGGGGTCGAGGGCGAGGGCGCGCCGCAGATCGGCGTTTGCGGTGGCGTAGCGCCCTTCCTGCACGGCGAGGATCCCGGCGGCGAGGTGGCTCTCGGCGAGCATGCCGGCCTGCGCCCGGGCCCGGCGCACGCTCGCCTGCGCGGCCTCGGCCCAGTCCCGCCCCTGGTCGAGGCCCGGAATGAACCAGGCCCGGAGGCAGGCGATGGCGTGGGCGCTCATGGCCGGCTTCAGCGCGGGCGCTCGCGCGAGGGCCGCCTCGAGGAGCCCCACGGCCCCGCTCGCGCCCGAGAAATGCGAGTCCCGCAGGGCCGCCCGGGCGCGGAGGTAGAGCGCGACGGCCTCCCTGGGCGCGTCCCCGGCGTGCACGGCGGTGGTGAATCCGACGCGTAGCGCCTCGGCGATCTGCATCCCGAGGCGCTCCTGCACCTCGAAGAGGTCGCCAAGCTCACCGTCGAAGCGTCCGCTCCAGAGCGGCGTGGCGTCCTCGGCGCCGACGAGGCGGGCCTTCACGCGCACGCGGGCGCCGTCGATCTGCGCGACGCCGTCGACCACGGCCTCGACACCGAGGGTGGCGGCGAGGGTGCGGGGGTCACGCTCGGTGGCCGGCGCGAGCACCACCCGAAGGCCGCGGGTGAGCATGAGCAGATCGATGAGCTCGTCGCTCAGCGCCTCGGCGAGGAAGGCGTGGGGCCCCTCGCCACGAAAGCGAAAGGGCAGCACGGCGACCGCGCGCTCGGCCTCCCGTTCGGTCGGCGCCGACTCCCGCCACTCCTCGAGGCCCAGGTCCTCCGCGGGCGTCGCGTGAAGGCCGGCGGGCGAGGCCAGGGCGGGCGCCGGCGCGCCTGGAGAGAGCGTGATGGTGGCGAAGGAGAGGAGCGCCGCCTCGAGCGCCGAGGCGCTGGCCGGTCGCTCGGTCGGGTCGCGCGCCAGACAGCGCCGGACGAGGCGCGCGAGCTCGGCCGGGACGTTGCGCCGGCCCCGGGGATCGGGCGGCGAGCCCTCGAGCTTCTGCGTGAGGAGAGCGTCGCGGGAGGCCCCGCGGAAGGGCGCCTCGCCGGTGAGCAGCTCGTAGAGGATCGCGCCGAGCGAGTAGACGTCGGCGCGGCCGTCGGTCGCTTCGCCGAGGCATTGCTCGGGCGCCATGTAGACGGGCGTCCCGCTGAAGCGCGAGGCCGAGGCCTCGTGGAGCGCGCGCGCGATGCCGAAGTCGAGAAGCACGACGCGCCCCCGCGGCGTGAGCTGGCAGTTGGCGGGCTTCAGGTCGCGATGGACGACGCCCTGCGCGTGCACGGCGGCGATGGCGTCCGCCAGATCCCGGGCGATGCCAGCCGCGCGCCCCGGCGGCTGCGCGCCTTCGGAGGCGAGGACCTGGTCGAGGGGACGCCCGGGCACGTAGGCCATGGTCAGAAAGAGCCCCCCTTGGTCTTCGCCGAGGTCGTGGATGCGGGCGACGTTCTCGTGGCTCACGCGCCGGGCGAGGCGGGCTTCCTGCCGGAGGCGCTCGCGTGCGCGCGGGTCGAAGCTCGCCGGGAGGACCTTGAGGGCTACGTCGTCGCCGACGCGCTCGTCGTGCGCGAGGTACACGACGCCCATGCCGCCTCGACCCACTTCACGAACGACCCGGTAGCGACCGGCGAAGAGCTCGCCCGCGTCGAGGGACGACACGCGGCGGAGCCTAGCAGGACCCTACGGTCCGTGGGGGGTGGAGCTGGCGCTCGACGTCGGCGAGCGACAGGCTCTCGCCATGGCGAAGAAGGGCCGCGAGCGCGTCGACGTGGAGGGGACGAAGGGCCTCGCGCACAACCCCTTCGCCGCCCTCGCCGGCGCGACGCCGAAGGGCGCGACCCCTCCCCCCGACGCCGCCCCCGACGCGGCGGTCCCCGCCGGCTCTCCCTTCCCCGGTAAGCTCGTCGTGCGGCGCGAGAAGAAGGGGCGCGGCGGCAAGACCGTGACCCGCGTGAGCGGGGTGGCAGAGGCGCATCGGCAGGAGCTCGCCGGGCGGCTGAAGAAGGCGCTCGGATGCGGCGCGAGCCTCGAGGGCGACGACATCGTGCTCCTCGGCTCCCTGGTGGATCGCGCCGCGGATTGGCTCGCGGCCGAGGGCGCCAAGCGGGTCGCGCGCTCGCGTTGAGCCCGGCCCCGCGACGACGCGGGGCCCGCGAGCCCCCATCGCCGACGCCGGACGACTAGAAGTGCGGGTGCCGGTTGGCGGCCTCGGCGAGGGGCAGCCGGTCCTGCGCCACGCTCCATCGGTCCGTGATCGTGCCGTCCGGAGCGAAGCGGTAGAGGTCGTAGACGACCTGCTCGGCGTCCCCGGCACGTACGAGGAGCTGCGCGAGCACGAGGTCGCCGGAGGCGATGGTCTTCCGGACCTCGACGGCCGGGCGCGCGGCGTTCACCCAGGCGAGGAGCGCGGCCGTGCCCTCGCCGGGGGCGGCGTCGGGGCGGTGCACCGTGAAGCCCGGCGCGAGGAGCGAACGGATCAGGCCCTCGTCGGCGTTGCGCACGCCGATCTCGAGCAGGCGACGCACGTCGGCGGCGTGCTTGGCGACGCGGGCGGGCGGGACGTCGGCGAGGCCATCGCCGGGCCCGGCGAGCATCCCCTCGGCGGCCTCGGCGGGCATCGGCGCGAGCGCGTCCCAATGCTCGACGATCTGCCCGCCCTGGACCCGCCACACGTCGACGCAGAGCAGCGGGTGGTCTCCAAGCGGGTTCGGGGCGGTGTAGAGCCCGTGGTAGGCGACGAGATCCCCCTGGATGACCCAGCGGCGCATCTCGACGCCGAAGGTGAAGTCGCACATCGCCTCGACGTGCGCGCCCCCGTCCTCGGCCCAGGGGTTGTGCTGGACGAAATCGGGATGGAAGAAGCGGCGCACTTCCTCCCGATCGTGGCGGACGAGAATGGCGTCCATGGCGGTCTGGACGAGCTGCTGAAGGCGGATGGGATCGTGGGGAGAGTCGGACATCGGAGGGCTCCTCGCGGGTTCGGGTGGTGGACGGGTCGGGCGCGCCGACATCAGGGCGCGGTGAGGACGACGCGGCCTCGGGCCTCGCCGCTCGCGGCGCGGTCCATGGCCGCCGAGAGGCGGTCGAAGGGAAAGGCGGTGTCGCGGACGGTCTCGAAGGGGCGCTGCGCGCCGAGCTCGCTCAGCGTGCCCAGGCGCGCGCCGCTCGCGACGGTGACCTGCGGGACGAGCCGCACGCCGGCGGCGCGGGCCCGGCGGCGGGCGCGCCAGCTCAGGAGCGGCAAGAGAGCGGCCATCGGCGCGGGGACCTTCAGCCCCGCCGCCCGGAGCGCCGGGGCCGGGGGCGTGGCGCGGAGGGACACCACCGCTCCGCCCGCGCGGGTCACGGCGAAGGAGCGGCTCAGCGTGTCGCCGCCGACGGTGTCGAAGACGAGGTCGATGGCCCGCGCCACCTCCTCGAAGCGCGTGCTCCGGTAGTCGATGACCTGCGCCGCTCCGAGCGCGCGGAGTCCCTCGGTGTCCTTCGCGCTCGCCGTCGTGAGCACCTCGTGGCCGAGGCGCGCGAACACCTGCAGGGCGATGAGACCGACGCCCCCGGCGCCACCGTGGACCAGCACGCGAAGCTGGCCCTCGAGCCCGGCGTCGTCGAGGGCCTGGAGCGCGCAGAGCCCCGGCAGCGGCAGGCAGGCGAGCTCGAGGGCCTCGTGGCCGGCGGGCGCCCGCGCGAGCTCGGCACGGGGGACGGCCAGAAGCTCGGCGAAGGCCCCCTGGGCCGCGATGCCCCGGTAGCCGTAGACGACGTCGCCGGCGCCGAGGTCCGAGACCCCCGCGCCGAGGGCCTCCACCTCGCCGACGAAGTCCACGCCGGGAACGAAGGGCCGCTTGGCGGGCAGGAGCATGGCGTTGCCCCCGGCCGCGGTCTCGAGGTCGACGGGATGGACGGCCACGGCCGTCGTGCGGACGAGGACCTCGCCGGGGCCCGGGGCGGGATCGGGGCGCTCGCTCAGGCGGGGACGCTCTTCGGACTTCTCGAGGACGTAGGCACGCATCGCTCGCTCCGTTCCCGACGAAGCTGGCGCCTCGGCTAAGATGAGCCCAACGAAAGGGAATCATCTCTCATGAACCGCATGCATTTATGGGAGCTCGACCTGAACCTCCTCGTCGTGCTCGACGTGCTGCTCGAGGAGCGGAGCGTGACGCGGGCCGCGGCGCGCCTCGGGCGGACGCAATCGGCCGTCAGCCATGCGCTCAATCGGCTCCGCGACGCCCTCGGGGACGAGCTCCTGGTGCGCGACGGCCGACGCATGCGTCCGACGGCGCGGGCCGAGGGTCTCGCCGAGTCCCTCCCGCGGGCGCTCGACCTCCTCGGTCGGAGCCTCACGACCGCGGAGGCCTTCCGGCCCGTCGAGACCACGCGGACCTTTCGCCTCGCCGCGCCGGACTTCATCGGCGGCTCGCTCCCGGAGCTACTGGCTGCGCTCGGCGCGGACGCGCCCGGCGCCCAGGTCGAGGTGGTGCCCCCGCGGCGCGGCGCGGTCCGGGACGTGGCCGAAGGTCGCTACGACGGCTTCATCGCGCCGCCCTCGGTGGCCGAGGAGGGCCTGCGGAGCGTCCCCCTCGGCGCCTCGCCCTGGCGGGTCTTCGGGCGCAAGGGGCACCCGGCCTTTCGGCGTTGGGGCCGTCGGGCGTGGGCGCGCACGCCGCACCTTCAGATCCGAACGTCCGGTCGAGGGCCGAGTCCCGTCACGCAGGCGGCGGAGGCCGCGGGGCTCGCGCGATCGACGGGCGCGGTGCTCCCGCACTTCGCGATGGCGCCGGCGGTGCTCGCCCGGACGGATCTGCTGCTCACCGTGCCGGAGATCGCGCTTCGGGGCGCCGCCACGGAGCTGGTGTCGCGGCCCGTGCCCTTCGCGCTCGCGCCGATGCCGCTCTCGCTCCACCGAAGCGCCGTGCTCGGCAACGAGCCCGGCGTGGCGTGGTTCCTCGGCCACGTGGAGCGGACGCTGCGCGCGGCGCTCGACTGAAGCGGCTCAGGCGAGCGTGGCGAGGCGCGTGCGTGCCCAGCGGTTGTTCGGCCGGCCGAGGAGGCGCCGGGAGAGCGCGGCCTTCGCGACGTCGTTCCGCCCCGCGCGGAGGGCCGCGTCGATGAAGAAGAGCTCGAAGAGGTCGCGCTGCGCATTGCTGCCGCCGAGGCGCACGATGGCGTTCTGGAGTCGGGCGAGGCCGTCGACGGCATCGGCGCCCTGGAGCGTCGCGCTCATGGCCTCGCAGAGCGGCAGGGCGACGGCGCGCGTCACCTCGGCCTGGTCGCCAGCCTGCCCACTCGCGGCGAAATCCCGGAGCGATGCGACGAGCTCGGCGCAGGCCCCGACGCGGCCGAGCGCGAGCACGTAGTGCGCGTCGGCGAAGGCCGAGCCGTGGTCGCGGAAGCGCTCCCGCGCCCGCGCGCCGAGGTCCTCCCAGCGGTCCCCGACGTCGAGGCCGTCGGCCTCGAGGCGCCAGAGGAGCGACGCTCGGTTGCTCATGTCGCGATAGTCGCCGGTCCACTCGTTGTGGACCTCGTCGTCGTAGAGCGCGACGGCGGCGTCGTGCTCGCCGAGCTCGCAATGGAAGAGCGCGCGATGCCAGTAGACGTGGGCGCGGAAGTTGTTGCAGGCCGCGTAGCCCGGCGCGTGCTCCTTCAGCCAGGCGACGCCGTCCCTCGAGCGGTCCTGCATCTCCATGACGTGCGAGACGCCATGAATGCCCCAGGCGTCGTCGGGCTGATGCGCCACGGCGCGCCGGCCGACGCGCTCGGCCTCCTCGAGCGCATGGGTCTCCTCGAGGGCGAAGGCATGGCAGCCGAGCACGTAGCCGTAGCCCATGAGGTCCGCGCTCCAGGCCGGCAGGACGCGCTCGATGCGCGCGCGGAGCGCCTTGGGCCGTCCCTGCATGAAGAGGCAGCCGTGCTCGAGCTTCACGACGAAGAGATCCGTCGGCGCCTCCTCGAGCAGCGCCCCGAAGCGATCGGAGGCGCCCACCATGTCGTCGGCGATCCACTCACCCAGCGCCGCGACGAGCTGAACCTCGCGCGGCGTCGCCCCGCGCTCGCGAACGACCCGCTCCGCCAGCGCATGCACGGCCCGCGCGTCGTCGCGGAGATCGTTCCGGCCCTTGAAGAGGAGCGCGAAGCCCTTGAGGCAGAGGCCCGGCAGGAAGCTCGGGTCCTGGCGGAGCACCTCGGCCAGGTGGGCGCCGGTGTCCGCCCGGTGCCCGCAGAGCGCCAGCACGGTCCGCTCCCACGCCTCGAGCGTGCCGGCGTTCGTCGGCGACACGGGCGCGCCCCAGCCGTCCCGCTGCAGCCGGCCGCGCGGCGCGGACTCGGTACCCGGCGGGACGTCTCCGGCGTTCGACGAAAAGACCATGACTCGTAGTGCGACTTCGGAGCGAGAAGTTACCCGCCGGCCAGAGGCGCCGCGCGAGAGTAGCTCAGGGCGGGGCTAGGCGCGTCGAGGAAGCGCGGGAAGGCGAATCATCACGAGCGTGGTAGGCCGCCGGGGTGAGCTCACCCGTCCCGATCTTCGAGACCGTGCACGGGAGCCGCGCCTACGGCCTCGCCCGCCTGGGCTCGGACACCGATCGGAAGGGCGTCGTCGTCGGACCGACGCGCTGGTACCTCGGCGTCCGGCCGGGGCCTGAGCAGGTCGAGCTGTCCCCAGATCACGTGCGCTACGACGTGCGGAAGTTCCTACGGCTGCTCGGGAACGCGAACCCGACGGTGCTGGAGACGCTCTTCACGGCGCCCGAGCACCACGAGATCGTGACCACGGCCGGCGAGCGACTCCTCGCCGAACGTGAGCGCTTCCTGACGCGCCGCGTGGGGCAGACCTTCGCGGGCTACGCGCTCGGTCAGCTGCAGCGCATCCGGCGCCACCGACGCTGGCTGCGCGACCCGCCGGAGACCCCACCGACGCGGGCCGCCTTCGGCCTTCCGGAACGGACGCTCGTCCCCAAGGACCAACGAGGGGCCGCGGAGACGTTGATTGCACGTGCGGAGGAACGGGGAGAGCCCCCGCCCGCGTACGAAGCCAGCTTCCTCGAGGTGCTCGCCCGCGAGAAGCGCTACGCCGCGGCCAAGAAGGAGCACGCGCAGTTCCAACGCTGGAAGCGGGAACGAAACCCGGCGCGCGCAGCCCTCGAGGCAGCCCACGGCTACGACACGAAGCACGCCATGCACCTGGTCCGGCTCCAGCGCATGGCGCGGGAGATCCTCGCAGGCGAGGGCGTGCGGGTGACCCGTGACGATCGCGCCGAGCTGCTCGCGATCCGCGACGGAGCCTGGTCCTACGACGCGCTCGTCGCTCACGCGGAGGCCGAGAGCGCGGCGATTCGGGAAGCGGAACGCACGAGCGCGCTGCCGGGCGCGGTGGACGAGGACCTCCTCGACGCCCTCGCCGAGACGCTCATCACCATGACCTGGGAGACGCAGCGATGAGCACGGACTTCGCCATCCCGGACCTCGACCGCGCGCGACGCTTCGTGGCCACGTACGCGCCGCCCGGCGAAGCGCTCCTCGTCGCGGTGACGGGCGCGCACCTTTACGGTTTCCCTTCGCCGGACAGCGACGTCGACCTGAAGGGCGTGCACCAGGCGGAGACGGCGTCGCTGCTGGGGTTGGAGATCCCGGACGAGACGCACGACGTCCTTCGGGACTTCGAAGGCATCGAGCACGACCTGACGACGCACGAGCTGCGGAAGGCCTTCACGCTGCTGCTCGGCGGCAACGGGAATCTGCTCGAGCAGGTCTTCTCGCCGATCCAGCTCTTCGAAGGGGAGACGCTGGAAGCACTCCGGGAGCTCGCCCGGGGCGCGATCAGCCGGCGGCACGCACGCCACTACCGGGGGTTCTTCGGCGGCTGCCAGCGCGAGCACGCGCGGGAGCCGCGCGTGAAGTCGATGCTCTACGCCTACCGCGTCGCGCTCACGGGGGTGCACCTGCTCCGCACCGGCGAGTGCATCGCAGACGTGCGCGAGCTTGGACCACGCTACGGTTTCGAGGACGTGCTCGAGCTCGTGGCGCTCAAGGGGTCCGGGCAGGAGAAGGGGCCGCTCCCGCCGGAGCTCGATCGGGTCCACCGCGCACGCTGGCCCAAGCTCGAGGCGGCGCTCGACGATGCGCTCGAGACGAGCCCCCTCCCGGAGGAGCCGCGCGGCCGCGACGCCATCGACGCCTGGCTCGTCGCCCGGCGCCAAGGCTAGGCGCCCTGGAGCTCCGCGAAGCTGGCGAGGGTCAGGACCTCGAGGGGACGCGGGAGGGCGGCGTTCGGGAGTCCCTCGCCGGCGAGGTAGCGCCAGCCCTCGGCGTCGCGGAGGAAGACGCTCCGCTCGGCGAAGGAGAGGTCCTTCCGGCCCCGGCTCATGGTGACGTGGAAGAGCACCTCGGCCGCGCCGCTCGCGTCCGGTCCCCTTTCGTCCAGCACGCGGAGGCGGCGGTAGCGCTGCGCGCGAAGCGCCCCGCGCAGGCGCTCCGCCCAGGCGCCCTCGTCCTCGCTCCGGTCCTCGTGGTCCGGGTGGAGCGTGCGCCAGAGGTAAGCGAGCTCCCCCTTCGCGAAGGCAGCGTAGCGCGAGCGCATCAGCGTCGGCGCGTCCTCGGGCTCGGCGCCCGCGTGATACGGGCCGCAGCAGGCGTCGTAGCGCGCCCCCGCGTCCCCGAGGTCGCAAGGGCACGCGCTCGCCCGCCGGGGCACCTGCTCAGCGCCCGCCGCGGACGAGGCGCCCGGGCGTGGCGCCCGTGAGCGTCCCGCCTTCGGCGATCCGGACGCCGTTCACCCAGGTCCCGATCCACCCGTCGGCGGTCTGGAGCAGGCGCGGGCCGCCGGCCGGAAGGTCGTAGACGAGCTTCGGCTCCCGGAGCTGAAGCCGGGTCATGTCGAGCACGTTCACGTCGGCCTTCTGACCCGGCGCCAGGGTCCCGCGATCGGCGAAGCCGAGGTAGCGCGCCGTGTCGTGCGCCTGCATCTTCACGAGGCGCTCGAGGGGGAAGCCCTCCTCCCGATCCCGACCCCAATGCTGGAGCAGGAAGGTCGGCATGCTCGCGTCGCAGACGGTCCCGACGTGCGCGCCGCCGTCGCTCAGCCCGGGCAGCGCGAGCGGGTGGTCGAGCATCTCCCGGAGGTGCGAGAGGTTGTTCCCCGAGTAGTTGTAGAGCGGGAAGTAGAGGAGCTCGCGACCCTCACGCTCGAGGAGCGCGTCGTAGATGACCTCGAGGACCGGCACCTTCTTCTTCAGCGCCTCGGCGTAGAGGCAGTCCGGCAGCCTCGGCTCGTAGCTCGGGGTTTCGCCGAGCCGATAGAGGCGCATGGCGATCATGTCGATGTTCTGGAGGAACACGTCCGCGAGCGGCGGGATCGAGCTCCCGTCGCCGGCCACCTTGTCGCTCTTCTCCGCGAGCATGCGAGCCTTCCGGCCGGGGTCCCGCAACGCCGCGACGCGCTCCGCCAGCGGGAGGTCGTGAATCTCCTTGTAGGAGGGGAAGCCCATGAACGGGTGGAAGGTCGCCTCGAGGCCGAGGAGCACGCCGATGGGCCGGCTGGCCACCTGCACGCGCATGGGGATGCCCTTCGCGTTCGCCTTCTCGACGCGCTCGAGGATCCAGCGCCACTGGTCCGGCGCGTGGTCCCGCTCCATCAGGCTGAGCGAGGTCGGATGCCCGCCGGAGGCGGCGGCCATGGCCTCGAGCACGTCGAACTCCGGGTGGAAGCGCTCCTTGCCCGTGGCCATGTCGAAATCGCTCACGGCCTGGAGCACGCCGTGGCCGAGGCCCTCGAAGGCCTGGGCGATGGCGACGAGCTCCGCGCGGTCCGCCTCGGAGGCCGGGGTCGGCTTCCCCACGCTGGTCCGGTGGTTGTCCGTGCGCCCCGTGGAGAAGCCGACGGCACCAGCCTCGAGCGCCGCACGAACGATCGTTCGCATTTGCTCGGCGTCCTCGGGCGTCGCGACCTCGTCGGCGACGGCGCGCTCACCCATCACGTAGACGCGGACCGCGTCGTGGGGGACCTGGCAGGCGAAGTCGATGGTGTGCGGGCGCCGGTCGAGGGCGTCCATGTACTCGGCGAAGGACTCCCACTCCCAGGTGATGCCCTCGCTGAGAGCGCTGCCGGGGATGTCCTCGACGCCCTCCATGAGCTGCACGAGGGTCGTGCGGTCCGCGCGGCGCACGGGCGCGAAGCCGACGCCGCAGCTGCCCATCACGGCGGTGGTGACGCCGTGCACGGACGAGGGCGCGAGCTCCGAATCCCAGCTCGCCTGACCGTCGTAGTGGGTGTGGATGTCCGTGAAGCCCGGGGTGACGGTGGCCCCGGTCGCGTCGACGGTCTCCCGGGCCTCGCCCGCGCAGCGGCCCACGTCGACGATGACGCCGTCCTTGATGCCCACGTCGCCGGTGAAGGCGGGCGCGCCGGTGCCGTCGAGGAGCGTGCCCCCCGCGATCTTCAGATCGTATTTCATATCACCCCGATTCCAGCCCGGAGCACACCACCTGATGGGGATGGGCGCAACGGGGGCGCGGCGCGATTTCCGTCGGGCTCAGCGCGGGCCGCAGTCGTTGCAGTCGGTGCCGAGCTCGCACACGTCGAACATGGCCCCCGCGCCTCCGTCGTCGCACTCGCCGTCGTTGGCGAACTCGCAGGTGTTCGAGCAGAGGCCCGACGAATCGTCGCAGAAGACCGGCGGCGAACAGACGGTGCGGCCATCGTTGAGCGGCGCGCAGCATCCGCTGGGGCAGTCGCCGTCCCGCACGCAGAAAGGCGTGCACTCCCCCACCGTCGCGTCCGCGTCGAAGACGCAGAGACCGGGGGCGTTCGGGCTGCCGAAGCTGCAGCACTCGGTGTCCTCCATGCAGGCCTCGCCGTCGAAGTTGCAGAGCCCGCAGAACCCGGGTGGGGAGCACACGAGGGTGTCGGCATCCGTCGGCGCACAGCACCCGCTCAGGCATTCGTCGTTCGCCGCGCAACGAGCCACACACTCGCCGAGCGCGTCGCCGAAGGTGCCGTTGAGGACGCACTCGGAAGTGCCCGTTTCGAAGCCGAAGCAATCGTCGTTGCGCGTGCAGGCGTCACCGTCCGGAACGGGGCTGCCGCAGGCGCTGGCGATCCAGCAGACGTTGACGTTCGAGGCGCTCGTCTCGGCGCAGCAGCCGCTGATCGTCGCGCAGTCCGACTGGCTCTCGCACCTCGGGACGCACACGCCCTCGACGCAGAAAGCGTCCCGGTCGCCCCACGCGCAGCAGTCGGCGTTCGTATCGCAGCCGAGGAAGTTCGAGCGGCAGAGCGGCCCGACGGTTCCCTCGTCCGACCCGCACGCGACCGCCATCACCAGAAAGAGCCCGAGGAGAGCCCGCGCCCCACGTGTCGTCCCGCCCATGGCCGGCAGGTTTTCACAGGCGACCCCCAACCGGCAACGGCGGCTTTGGTACGCTTCCCGCGTCCGAAGGCTCGGGCACGAGGAGGAGCGCGATGGCGCGGATTGGGATGAGCGGGCGAGGGAGGCGGCTCGTCGGGGCGATGGCGGCCCTGATGATCCTCGGGGGCAGCACGGTGGCGGCACAGGACGTCTCCGGCGACGTGGCCGAAATCGTGCGCCGCGCCGACGACGCCCGCCGCGGGGGGAACTTCGGCCAGGCCCGGGACCTCTACCTTCAGGCCCACCAGCTCCAGCCGGCCGCCATCCACCTGCTCAAGGCCGCAGCGGCGAGCTACGAGCTCGGCGAGTACACGGACACGCTGCGTTTCGTCGAGCGCGCGCTCGCCGAGCCGAACGAGCCCCTGGACGCGCAGCGCATCGCCTTCGCCCGCGACCTCGAGGGACGCGCGCGCGCGCTCACCACGCGGCTCAAGCTCACCATCGAGCCCCGGGACGTGCCCGTCACGGTGCTGATCGATCTGCGCGTCGCGCAGGTCAGCGAGGGCGTCGTCGTCGTCGACCACGGCGAGCACACCATCACCGTTCGCGCGCCGGGCTACGAGACCTTCGAAGTGGTCATGGAGCTCCGCGAGACCGACCGCGACCTCGTGATTCCGCTGACGCCGCAGCCCGGAACGCTCCCCTCGCCCGCCGTCGCCGCGAGCACGGTGCCGCTCGGAGACGCTGCGCCGCCCCCCGCGCCGAGCGAGGGAGGCCGGAGCCGCACCGGGCTGATCGTGGGCGTCACCGTGGCGGTGGCCGTGGTGCTGGCGGTCGCCATCGCCGTACCGCTGGCGCTGCGCGACGATGGCGGCGGTCAGACCGGTGCCGAGGGCAGGCTCGACATCCGGCGCTGAGCTCGAGGTGAGCGACGCGGGGCGCCTAGAGCTGGTCCCAGTCGACGCGGGTTCCGGCGCTCATGCGCGGGGCCGCCATGCGCGGGGCGACCCTGTGCGGCGGCTCGACGGGCGCGGCCGCCATGGGCGTCGCGGGAGCCGGATCCATGGTCGCCCTCGGCGCGGGGCGCGGACGGGCCCGCGCGCTCGAAGGCGGCGGGTCGACCGCCTCGGGCTCGACTTCCGGCGGCGTCGCACCGGCGACGGGGGCAGGCTCAGGAGCAGGCGCGGCCGCCTCGCCGACGGGCGCCGCGGGCTCCGGAAGCGGCTCGGGCGTGACGACGGCGGCTGGCGGCGGAACCGCGTCTTCGTCGTCCCCGCCGCTCATCGCGACGATGCCTCCGACCACCGCGAGCAGGAGCACGACGACGAGCGCGATCACCCCACCGCGCCCCGACGAGGGCAGCGTGGGCGGGTCCTCGTCGTGCTCGACGGGACGCGGCATGGGCGGAGGAGGCTTCGAGATGATGCGCATCCGCGAGCCCACGCCGGTCTTCACCCAGCGCTCGTGATCCCAGCCGAGCGCGCGGCTCATCTCGGTCATGAGCTCGTCCATGGACTGCGGCCGGTCCGCGGGGTCCTTGGCGAGGCAGCGGTCCACGACCTTCCCGAAGGCCGGCGGGATATCCGGACGCACCTGGAGGATGGGCTCCGGGTCCTCCGTCGCGACCTTGATCACCAGGTGCGCGAAGCTGTCGGCGTCGATGGGCTGGCGCCCGCTGAGCGCCTCGTAGAGCACGCAGCCCATCGCGTAGATGTCGGCGCGCGCGTCCACGTTGCTCGCGTCCCGGAGCTGCTCCGGCGCCATGTAGTAGGGCGTGCCCATGGCGGTGTTCGTCGCCGTGAGGCGCATGTCCTGGGGGCCGCCGACCTTGGAGATGCCGAAGTCGAGCACCTTGGCCATCTCCGGCATGCCCGGACGCGCCTCGCAGACGAAGATGTTCTCGGGCTTGAGGTCGCGGTGAACGATGCCCGTCGCGTGCGCCTGCGCGAGCCCGTGCATGGCGGGCCCGAGCAGCTCGATGAGCTCCTTCGGCTGCATGGGCCCGCGCTCGATGCGCGCGGAGAGTGGCTCGCCCGTGAGCAGCTCCATCACGAGGTACATCGCCTCGCCGCTCGTTCCGACGTCGAAGACCTCGACGACGTTCGGGTGGTCGATGGCGCAGGTCGCCTGGGCCTCGCGCACGAAGCGGCCCATCGCCTCCTTGTCGCCCGCGAGCTGCGGGACCATCCACTTGAGCGCGAAGGGCTTGCGCGTGAGCTGGTGCGTGACGGAGTAGACCGCGCCCATCCCGCCGCGGCCGATGAGCCGATCGATCACGTACTTGTCCGCGACCAGGGCCCCCGGCTCGGGGAGGGTCGGCGGAGCGGCGGCCGCTTCCATGAGGGGACTCTACCCGAGGCGAGCCCCCCTCGCATCGCGAAGCCCGGGGCCCCGCTACGCGGCGCGTGAGGGCATCGCCACGACCTGATTCCGGCCGCCGTGCTTCGCCGCGTAGAGCGCTCGGTCGGTGATCTCGAAGAGCTCGGCCGCGTCGCCGGCATGGTCCGGGAAGGTCGCGACCCCGAGGCTGCAGGTCACCTGGAGCTTGCCGATCTCCGTGGGGAAGACCGTGGCGCCGAGCTCCTCGCGGATGCGCTCCGCCAGGAGCACGGCCCCGTCCGTGTCCGTCTGCTCGCAGAGCACGCAGAACTCCTCGCCGCCGAAGCGCGCGACCACGTCCGTCTCGCGCTTGGCGCGCCGGAGCAGCGCGCCGAGCTCCTTGATGACCACGTCGCCGGTCGCGTGGCCGTAGGTGTCGTTGACGCTCTTGAAGTGGTCGATGTCCGTGACGAGGAGCGAGAGCTTCGTCCCGAAGCGCTGCGCCGCCCGGAGCTTCCGTTCGAGCTCCTCGAGAAAGGCGCGCTTGTTCAGGCAGCCCGTGAGCCCATCGGTGGTGGCCATGGCCTCGAGGCGGCGCACGGCCTCGGCGTTGGCGACGGCGACGGCGAGCTGGTTGGCGAGCACCTCGAGGGTCGGCCGCACCGACCCACCGAAGACGCCGCTCGCGCGCG
>JBCDGX010000042.1:0-15873 GCA_038750805.1 Myxococcota bacterium | reverse complement strand
TCGCTTCGCTCGGCCACTTCGACGCGGCGTGGGGAAGGCTCGGCGGGCTCGTCCGGCTCTCCTTCGGCCGTGGGCTCGGCCGCGTCTGGCGCATCCGGCGGCGGGGGCTCGGGCTCGCCGAAGACCGGCCGGACGACGAAATCGGGGATGCGCGCGATGCCGGTCTCGATCTCCCAGTCCCGGTCTTCGAGGTACACGATGAACCCGAAGAAGCTCATGTAGCTGAACACCACGAAGGCCGTGAAGAGCCAGTCGATGCCTGCGCGGAAGGCGCCCCGCGTGGCCGCCGGGAGCTGCGGCCGAACCGGGGCGGGCGGGGGATCGACGAGCTGGAAGAGCACCGTGAGGCTCCCGAGCACGAGCTTGCCGCGACCGCTCCGCCCGAGCGCTAGCTCACCCCGGCTCCGCAGCGCGTCGAGGGGGATGGCCTGGCCGTCCACGGCGACGCGCCCGTGCACCGCCTCGCCGACGCGGAGCGCGTAGCTCTCGCCCATGGGACGGAAGAGCTCGAAGCGCGCCGGTACGCCCTCGCCCGTCGCGACGAGCGTGTTCGACTCGGCCGTGCCGACGAACACGGGCACGTTCCGGAGCACGCGCTCCTCGAGGATCGCCCCGTCACGCACGAGCGCGACGCGGAGCGCCTTCGGGCCCGGCGCTTCCCGGCGGGCGGCGCGCATGGCGGTGGTCATGGCGCCGGGGCGCGGCCCCGGCTCTCGTGCGAGCGGCGTGGTCATGGGTCGTGCTGATGGACACCACCCGCGCCCGGAGGTTCCCGGGGGAGCGCCGCCGTCGCGCGTCGACGTCCTAGCGCGCGGCGCGCTCGGCCGCGCGCTGCTCAGCGAGCTCCCACATCTGGAGGTAGCCCTCGGCGCTCTTGAAGAGCGGCTCGAGGTCCTCGGCGCTCGCGCCGTCGTTGAGGGCGTCCTGGATGAGCTCCGGGAGCAGCCCGAGGTGCGCCATGCCCTCGGTGTCGAAGTCGAGCTCGCGCTCGCCCACGCGCGGGCGCGTGAAGGTGACGCGGCCGTCCACGCTCGTGAACGGGTAGCTCATCGGGTTCGCCTGGTTCTCGCAGCGCGAGCGCTCGCCGAAGCGCGGCCGGCGCCCGCCGGCGAAGCCGTTGAGGTCGAAGCCGAAGCCCTCCGCGCCGAGGAAGCCCGCGGCCTCGCGCGCCGCAGCGCGCTCGAGGATCGGCTCGATCATCGCGCCGGGCCGATCGGGATCGCCGCAGCCCCGGAAGCTCGTCTTCGAGATGCCGCCGATGGCGTAGACGCGGCCGTTCTGGTTCCCGCCGTGCGTGCCCGCGGCCGGGTAACCCTCCTCCTCGAGGCGCTCGAGGACCTCGACGTAGGCCCGGCGCCCGAGGTGATCGATCTCGAGGATCATGCCCCGATCCATCATCGCCCCGACGAGCGCCATGCCGAGGGGCGTCATGCCCGCGTTGAGGCACCAATCGCCTTCGAGGGCGCCTCCGGTGATGTCACCGAGGAAGGGCGCGAGCGCGCCCACGGGGTCCTCGATGAAGCCGCTGAAGTCGTTCGGCGCCTCGGCCAGGAAGTCCTCCCGGGGCATGTTCAGACCACCGAACTGCAGCGGGCCCCGGTCGAAGGCCGAACGAACGTCCGGACACGTCTGCGTGTAGTTGGACCAATGCCCGGAGTTGATGAAGGCGCCGAGCTCGATGATGTTCCGGTCGCCGTCGCCGCTCCCGAAGGCGTTATCGTATTTGTGGATGGGGAAGATCGCCCGCACGCCGAGGTCCCGGTAACGGTCGAGGCGCTCGAGCACCGTGGCCTCGTCGCAGCGCTCCTCCCCGGGTCGCGGCGTGAGCCGGCAATCGAAGAGGTTCGAGACCTCGATGCCGAGGACGACGGCGAGCTTCCCGTCGTCGATGACCTCGCGGGCCTCCGCGGGCGTCCGCACGATGCGGAAGAAGCCCTGCCCCGGCCCGCCCGCCTGGGCGTCGATGTAGCGCTCCATGGCGAGGGTCTCCTCGAGGATACGGTCGACGGCGACCATGTCGTCGCAGGAGTAGCGGACGGACTGGATGCCCGCGCCGACGGTCATCTCGCAGATGATGCGGTTGCTCGTCGCGTGCTGGACCACGAGGCGCAGGCCGCCGAGGTAGGCACGCTCGAGCCACTTCCAGTACTGGGTCTGGTGCGTCGAGCTGAAGGGCGCGCTCGGCCACTCGGAGAAGGTCGGCCAGCCGTCTGTCGCGTGGTTCGGCTCGCTCAGGCGCCCGGTCACGAGGCTCGTGAGCAGCGTGGTCGCGTCGAGGTCGTCGCCCGCGTCGAAGCCGAAGCCGAAGAGATCCTGGCGGCCGTCTTCGCCATGGAAGAGCGCGCAATCCGGGAGGGCGTGCTCGACGCCGAGGCGATGGAAGGGCCCGCCGTGAAAGAGCCCCCCGCCGCCGAAGGCGAAGTTGCTGAGGATGTGACTGTGCGTGTCGACGATGCCGAAGACCGAGCCGTCCTCGAAGCGCTCGGTGCGCACGCCGTCGGAGCTCACCTCGGCGTCGAGGCTGAGCTCCGGAAAGACCGCGCAGCCCTCGGCCGGGTGGAGCGCGATGCGGGCGTTCTCCACGAGCCCCTCCTCGCCCAGCGCGAGGCCGCTTCGGCGCTGGCGCAGGGTGAAGAAGCCCCCGTCCGCGTCCTCGAGGTCCCACTCCGCCGGGCTCAGGAAGGCGTCGTCGATGAGGAGCACGTCCGAGAGGAGCTGCTCCTCGCGAAGGAGCACGCCCTCGTCGTCCGCCACGAGGTGCCCGCCGCCCACGTCGTAGAGCAGATACGTACCGAGGTCCGCAGCCTGGAAGCGGAAGGGCTCGGCGGCCTCGCGTTCGGGGACGGCGGCATAGCCGTCTTCGCCCGCGCGGGCGAGCCAGCTCGGCCCGAGCGCCAGCGTGAAGCAGCCTCCCGCGAGCGTGAGCCTGCCACCGACGTCGGGCGGGGGCTCGGACTCGAGCGCGTCGGCGGAGCAGGCGACGAGAAGAACGGCAAGAGCGACCCGGCGCATCGCCACAGTCTAGTCCGCTACCAGCTGCCGACGCTCGGCATGGACGCCCAAGGCTCTTCCGGCGGGCGCGCGCCGCCCCTCTGGAGCAGCTCGACGCTGATGCCATCGGGGCTCTTCACGAAGGCCATGCGGCCGTCGCGCGGCGGGCGGTGAATGGTCACGCCGGCGTCCTGCAGCTTCGCGCAGAGCCCGTAGATGTCGTCCACGGCGAAGGCGAGGTGCCCGAAGTTCCGGCCGCCGCCGTAGGGCTCCTCCTGGTCCCAGTTGTAGGTGAGCTCGATCTGCGCCGAGTCCTCCGCGTCAGCGGTCTCGAGGAAGACGAGGGTGAAGCGCCCTTTCTCGTGCTCCCGCCGCCGGACCTCGCGGAGACCCAAGAGATCGCAGAAGAAATGCGTCGCGGCATCGAGGTCTCGGACGCGGACCATCGAGTGAAGGAACTTCATCTCCCAAGCGTAGCCGGAGTCGTGCAGGATGCGCGGGTGAAGTCACCCGTTCACCCCCAGCCTGGGGCCCCTGCGCCGGACCCCTTCGGGTTCGCTGCGCCCGGCGCCGCCGCCGACCCCTTCGCGACGCCGGAAGCCCCCCTGCCGCCCGGAGCCCCGGCTCCGCCGCCGCTCCGCGTCGACGACCTCGTGTCCGGGAGCCTGCGCCTGGCGGCGGCGGACCTCCGGACGCTGACGGCCATCACGGCGATCTGCGCTCTCGGCCCCGCAATCGTCGAGTTCGTCGGCGCCCTGTTCGCGGGCGACGACGGCCGGCATCCGCTCGGCAGCATCGCCAACATCATCCGGCTCATCACGCTGGCAATTGCCCAGGGCGGCATGGTGCACGTGCTGCTCACGCGCGCGGCGGGGCGGCCGGTGCCCGGGGTTCAGGAGGGGCTGGTGGTGGGGAACCAGCACATCGGCCGCATCGTCGCCATCTCGCTGCTCACGGGCCTCGCCTGCCTCGGCGTCGCCTTTCCGGGGATCATCGTCACCGCACTCCTGATCCCGGAGAGCACGATCCTGGCCGTGCTCGTCGGGCTCATCGCAGTCGGCCTCCCGGTCCTCTTTGTGTACGCGCGCTTCCTTCTCGCGGTTCCCGTCGCCGTTCAGGGCGGACTCCCGGGCTCGAAGGCGATCACCCGATCGAGGACGCTCACGAAGGGGCACACGATGGCGCTGGCGGGCTCCGCGATGGTGCTCTTTCTGCTCCTTCTAGTCTTCGCCTTCGGCGCCCTCGGCCTGCCCGCCTTCCTCGGCGCGCTGGCCTTCGGCGGCGAGGACGGTGAGATGCCGATTCCCTTCGTGGTCGCAGAGCACGTGCTCGGCTTCGGCTTCGAGGTGCTGTGGACCGTCTCGCTGACCGCGCTCGCGACGCAGGCCTTCATCCGAAGGGTCGGCGTCGGTGGCGCCGCCACCGAAGACCTCGCCGAGATCTTCCGCTGAGCGGGCGTCGACGGGGCGCGGGCCGATTCGGTAGGCTCCTCCATGCGTGGGAGAGCTGCTGGACCGCTTCGAGCTCGTCCGAAAGATCGCCACCGGTGGCATGGCCGACGTCTGGCTCGCCCGGCAGTGGGGCGATGGCGGATTCGTGCGCGAGGTGGTGCTCAAGCGCCTCCACGGGCACCTGGCGGAGCAGGACGGGCCGCGCGGTGACTTCGAGAACGAGGCCTGGCTCCTCGCGACGCTCTCGCACCCGGGCATCCCGCGCATCCACGACTTCCGCCGGGAGCCGGACGGGCGCTGGTACATCGCCATGGAGCGCATCCCGGGGCCGACGCTCCGCGAGGTGATGGACGCGGGGGGGCCGCTGCCCGCCGAGCAGGCCGTGGCGATCGTGGCGGGGCTCGCCGACGTGCTCGACGAGATCCACGAGCACCGGGACCCGGAGACCGGGGAGCATCTCGGCATCGTGCACGGGGACCTCACGCCCGCGAACGTGATCCTCCGCCGGGACGGGCGCGTGGCGCTCCTCGACTTCGGCATCGCCGGCACCGCGGCCTACCGGCACGCGCGCGGGGCGGAGGGAGCTTCGGCAGGGATGCGCGGCACCTTCGGCTACCTCTCGCCGGAGGCCGTGCGCGGCGGAGGGCTCGTCGACCACCGGGCGGACCTCTTCGTCGCGGGCGTCCTCCTTTACGAGCTGCTGACAGGCGCGCCGCCCTTTCCGAAGGACGGCGTGGCCTTCGTGAACGCCGTGGTGGAGGACGAGGCGCGGCCGCCGCGGGAGCATCGGGAGCAGCTACCGCCGGCCCTCGACCTGCTCGTCCTCGAGCTTCTCGAGAAGGCGCCGACGCAGCGGCCGGCGTCCGCGGGCGAGCTCCGGGACCGGCTCCGCGCCATCGACCACGCCGGCCGCGACGCCTTGCGGCGCGCCGTCGACGCGCTCCTCCCGGCCTCGGACGTGCCGGCGTCGCCCCCGGCCGTGCGCCCGCCGCGCTTCGGCGGGAGCGTCCCTCCGCCGCCGCCCTCCCCGGTCTCGACGCCGAGCGCCCAGGTGCTCTTCTCGTCCTTCCCGGAGGCGCCGGAGCCGGACCCGACGTGGAGCGACGACCCCGCCCTGGTGCCCCGGGCCGACGCCATCGGGAGCGAGGCGACCCTGGAGCCCGAGCGCGACGAAGTGCTGGGCGTCGAGCTCGCGCCGGACGACGTACCCCTGGCGGACGCCATCGGGAGCGAGGCGGACCTCGAGCCCGAGGGCCCCGAGCCCGCGGCGCCCGAGCACCTCGTGCATGACGCCCGGCCGAGCGAGGCGCCCTACGGCCCGGACCAGCTTCCGGCCGCGCTCCGGGAGCCGGAGCTCGAGCTGGAGCTGGTGGCCATGCCCGCGTCGTCGCCGCCGCCTCCGCCGGAGGCCCCCTCCTCGAGGCCCCCGGCGCCGGTCGCCTCGGAGCCGCCCCCGATGCCCGACCCCGGCGACGTCTCGGCGGACGATGCCATCCCCCTCGACCTCAGCGACGCCGAGCTGGTCGCGGCACCGGGGGGAGACCTGAGCGCGGCCGAGGCCGACGACCTCCTAAGGGACCTCGACGCCCTCGCGGAGGGTGAGCTCGAGGGCGAGCTCGGGCTCTCCAGCGACATCCCCATGGACGCGCCCCGCTTCCCCGTTCCGTCGAAGCCGCCGCCGCCGCCGCCCGCGGCGCTGAGCGTGCGGCCTCCGCCGTCGAGGCCGCCCAGCGTGCCGCCGGAGGGCGAGGCGCCTCAGAGCTCGGGCACGTAGACCATCCGGAACTTGTTGTTCCAGCGGTCGTCGCGGAAGACCTCCATCTCCTTGCCCGGCAGCTGGCTGCGGAAGCTTCCGTAGCGGCCGTGCTCGAGGACGAAGTAAGCGCTCTCGCCGCGGTGCTCCTCGAGCCACTCCTTCAGCTTCGCGTTGTCGAGCGCGACGAAGGCGTGGACGCGGTTGCCCGTGTAGAAGTTCTCGCCCTTCCAGTTCATCTGCCAGGCGATGACCGGCTCGACGTCACCGCAGCGCTCGCCGTGTGTCGGCTCTTCGTCGTCGGCGCAGGGGCGGCGGCCCTGCCGCATCGCGTAGTACTCGCGGAAGGTCGGGCCCATGCTCCAGTGGGGCGAGAGGTCGACGAAGTAGACGTTCACCGCCCAGGCGCTGAGCAGGAGCGCCGTCCCGACGAGCGCGCGCGCCGCGACGGGCCGCGCCCACCGCAGCGCCAGGAGGAACATCAGCACGCCGGCGGTCACGGCGAAGCCCGTGAGCAGCGCACGGTAGTCGAAGAACTCCGGCCAGGGGCGGTCGTAGTTGTAGACGAAGAGGTGGATGAGCCGCTCGTAGCCCTGGGGGCGCTGCGCGGTCTCCCAGCTCAGGTCGCGGCCGGCGAAGACCGTGAGCATGGCGCCGCCGGCCACGGCCACGGCGAGGCTGAGGTCCTCACGCCGCGCCTCGGGACCGAGGGGGGCGCCTGCGCCAGCCCGGGTGCGCCAGAGGTAGCGCCCGCTCGCGACGAGCATGCCCGCGCCGAGGGCGACGAGGATGGCGCATTGCCAGGTCGGCCAGGCCTGCCCGAGGACCCAGTCCTGAACGGCCGGGCCCTCGACCTCGGCGGGCACGACGCCGCGGAGATCGCCCCAGCTCGCCCCGACGCCGACCACGAGCAGCAGCGGCGCGACCATGGCGCCGAGCGTCGCGAGCACCCGGCCGCGCGTGCTCCCCTCGCTCTCGCCCCAGAGGCGATCGAGGAGGATGCCGACGAGCACCGCCGCCGGCGGCACGGCCGGGAAGATGTAGTGGTGGAACTTCGTGATCATCGCGCTGAAGAGCGTGAAGCTCGCGAAGAACCAGATGGCGAGCATCATCAGCGTCTCGCGCTGGATCCCGGGGAGGCCCCCGGCGCCGCGCACGCCGTCCCGGTAGGGGCCGTCGCCCGTGGCCGGCGCGCGCCGCTGCTCGTACCAGAGCCAGCCGAGCACGGCCGCCGGCACGAGGCCGACCCAGGGGTAAAGCGCGATGCCCAGCTGCTCGAGGAAGTAGGAGACCGTGCCCTTGTCGCCGTGCACGCCCTGGGCGAGCCGGTTGATGTGGTCGTGGATGAGGAGCCGGTCCGTGAAGCCGGCGCCGTGGCGGGCGAACATCGCGACGAACCACGGGAAGCCCGAGGCCACCCCGATGACCACGCCCGGCAGGATCCGGAGCTGACCCTCGAAGAGCACGTTCCACCGCCGCGACGCGACGAGGTAGAGGAGCGCCACGAGGCCCGGCACGGCGATGCCCGGAGCGCCCTTGCCCATGAAGGCGAGGGCGCAGAAGAGGTAGAAGCCGACCATGGCCAGCGCCTGGCCGCGGCGCTCGCGGCGGAGCCAGAGCCCGATGACCCCGGCCATGGCGGCGAGCCAGATCGTCCCCTGGAGCCAGGGCTGGAAGCCCGGGAGGGCCGGGCCCTGGAGCGCGTGCGGGGCGTTTCCGGGGACGCCGTCGTTGCCGGCGGAGCCATAGAGGAACTCGTCGGCGTGCACGCCGAAGCCCTCGCCCGGGTAGAAGGTGACGTTCCGGCTGATCAGGTAGAGGGCCTGCGGCAGCGCGAGCATCACGAAGCCGAGGATGGCCGTGTGCTGGGCGCTCCAGCGGAGCTTGCCGACGCGGAGCGCGGGCACCTCGGCCTCGGGGTCTGCGGCGAGGGCGAGCATCAGGAGGCAGACCGCCATCGTGACGTTCGCCACGAGGAACATGTCGGTGATCGCCTGGTGCGCGAGCAGGTAGAAGTGCGGGCTCGAGCCGAGCACCAGGGCCGCGAGGGCGCCGGCGCGGCGGTTGAAGAGGCGCGTGATGGTCCCGTAGACGACCATCGCCGCGGCCAGGGCGAAGAGGCAGGCCGGCAGGCGGATGGCCCACTCGCTGAAGAGCGGGTTCGCGTCGGGCCCCGCGTCGACGCCGAGGAGCTTCAGCGAGAGCGCCTCGCTCCAGAAGATCAGGATGGGCTTCGACCAGAACCAGTTCTCCTGGGCCCACCAGAGGCTGATCCAATCGTCGCGGCTGACGATCTCCCGGGCGACCTCGCCGTAGTGCGTCTCCCAGGGATCCCAGAGCCCCGGCACGCCGAGGAGGGGGAGGTGGATGGCGGAGAGCACCACGAAGACGAGAAGCCCCGGGCGCCGGAGGGCCGCGGGGACGAGGAGCGCGAGGCTCGCCAGGATGGTGCCCGCCGCGCCCTCGTAGCCGACGGCGAGGCTCCCGCCGACGAGCGTGAGCAGCGCCAGGGGAACCGTGACGAGGGGCTGGAGCGCCGCCGGCTCGCCCTCGAGGCGCGCGAGCGGGGTGTCGCTCCAGGCGACGGTGCGCTCGCCGGGCCGCGGGACGAAGAGCCCAAGGGCCTCGAGGAGCCCGAGGGCCGCCACCACGAGGCCGAGGAGGCCCAGGTAGGCGCCGGCGCCGAGCTGCTCGACGTGGGCCATGAGGAGGAAGGTCGCGAGGGCGCCGGCGAGGAAGATCGCCGCGCCGCGAAGGCGCCGGGCGCGCGGGATCACGGGTCCCGCCGCCTCGCCGGCCGCCAGCTCCGCGGGAGCCTCGTCGTCGTCGCCGGCCGCCAGTTCCGCGGGAGCCTCGTCGTCGTCGCCGGCCGCCGGCTCCGCGGGAGCCTTGTCGTCGTCGCCGGCCGGGGCCGCGCTCGCCTCCGCGGGGGCTTCGCGCGCCTCGGCGGCTTCGTCCTCGGGAGCGTTCGGGCGCTCGTCGGCGGTCTCCGCTCCGGTCTCCTGCTCGTCGTCCTGCACGCCTTCCTCCGGGGAGCCGCGGCAACGTAGCAGGCTGCCCGGCCCCGGCACGTGCTCGCCGGCGGGCGTGCTATCCCCGACCCGAGATGGAGCGAAGCCAGCGCCTGGCCGGGGACCTCGCCGTCGCGCGCCGCGCCACGGGGGGCGAGGCCCCGAGCTCCGACGAGGAGGCGCTTGCCTTCCTCCGCACGCGCGTGGCGGCCTTCGGGCGGGCCGGCGCGCTCATCGGCGCGACGAGCCTGCTGGCCCGGGTGGTCGTGCACACGGTCTTCGACGCGAACCAGGCCATCCTCGATGACCCGACCTTCGGCTGGCACGTCGCGGCGGCCATGATCTTCGCGCTGATCGAGCCGGCCATCCGCCTCGGGCCGCGCTCGGTGCGCTACGTGGTCACCGTCGAGGGCCTCGGCCTGGTCCTCGGGAGCCTCGCCTACATCGCGATGGGGCTCTTCCTGCCCATGCAGGGAGCGCCGGTCGAGACCCTCGCCCTGATCCTCACTTTCGGGACCGTCGCGCGGGCCATCTTCGTACCGAGCACGCCGCGGCGGACGCTGCTCCTGCACCTCCACATCGCCGTCCCCTTCGCGGTGCTGATGTTCTTCGTGAGCCAGCAGGCCGCGCGGGAGCACGCCGAGGTGATCACGCAGATTCAGGAGCTGAGGCAGGGCTTCCAGATCGAGAGCCCCACGGAGCTCGGCTTCCTCGCCGCCTTCGGGAGCGTCTTCTGGTTCAGCTTCACCACGGCGCTCTGCGTCGCCGCGTCGAAGGTGATCTTCGGCCTCCGCCGGGAGGTCGCCGACGTGCGCCGGCTCGGGCGCTACACCCTCGACGAGAAGCTCGGTGAGGGCGGCATGGGCGTCGTCTACCGCGCGTCGCACGCCATGCTGCGGCGGCCCACGGCCGTGAAGATCCTCCACGCCGGGGCGGGCGCCGACGAGCGGCGGCTGGCGCGCTTCGAGCGCGAGGTGCAGCGGACGGCCGCGCTGAGCCATCCGAACACGATCACGGTCTTCGACTACGGCCGGACGCCCGAAGGGCTCTTCTACTACGCGATGGAGCTCCTCGACGGGGCGACGCTCGAGGAGGTGGTGGAGGCGGACGGGCCCATGCCCACGGAGCGCACGCTCCACGTGCTCGGGCAGGTGGTGGGCGCGATGGTCGAGGCGCACGAGAGCGGCCTCATCCACCGGGACCTCAAGCCCGCGAACATCATGCTCGCGCGCCTCGGGGGCGAGGCCGACGTCGCGAAGGTGCTCGATTTCGGGCTCGTGAAGGAGCTCGACCGGAGCTCGCCGGAGCTCTCGACGACGGAGCAGCTCACGGGCACGCCGGACTACCTCGCGCCGGAGGCCATCGCCTCGCCGGACGCCGTCGATGCGCGCGCCGACCTCTACGCGCTCGGCGCCGTCGCGTACTTCCTCGTCACGGGCCGGCGCGTCTTCGATGGGAGGTCCGTCGTGGAGGTCTGCTCGCAGCACCTCCACGTGACGCCGACGCCTCCCTCGTCGCACGGCGCCGCCGTGGAGCCGGCGCTCGAGGCCATCGTGCTCCGTTGCCTCGAGAAGCGGCCGGAACACCGCTTTCCAGATGCGCGCGCGCTCCTGGCGGCGCTGCGCGCGGTGCCGGCGGCGCCCTGGAAGCCCGACGATGCCGAGGCCTGGTGGGCTACGCACGGGCCGGAGGTCTCGGTGCGGCGCTCGCTCCCGCGCACGCCGGCGGCTCCGACCATGGACGTCGCCCTGGCGCACCGCGACTGAGCTGCGGGCGCTGCTACGCTCCGCCCGTGTCGACGGTGACGCCAACGGCGCTCGGCGCGCTGGCGCGGAGCAGCAGCCGGTCCCGGGACGATCCCGACGCGCTGGACTTCCTTCGTCGGCGGGTCGGCCAGTTCGGGCTGATCAACGGGATCATCGGCTACGGCGCCCTCGTCGCCCGCCTGGTCATGGGCGCGCTGGTGGGCGACCCGCGCCAGGACCTCGCGGACCCGAGCCTCGTCATCCACTTCCTCACCGCGAACATCTACTTCGTCGTCTGGGCCCTCTGCCGGCGCCCCCGCAGCTACCGCTTCGTGCTGGTCACGGAAGCCATCGGCACCGTGCTCGGCGCGGCCGGCTACGTGGCGATGGGCCTGGCGATTCCGGCCTTCGCCAATCCGATGCTCATCGTGGCGATGGTCATCTCCTGGAATTTCTTCGCGCGCTCGGTCTTCGTGCCGAGCCCGCCGCGGCGGACGGCGCTGCTCGGCCTCGCCATCGCCTTCGTGTACCTCCCGGGGGTCTACGTGATGTACCGCTTCGGCGAGACCACGGCAGACCTCGTGCGCCTCAGCCTCGAGGACGGGCATTCCTTCGCGGGAATCACCGCCGTCGACGACACCGCCGTGGAGGTCTTCGCGCGCTCGCTCACCCTCGAGGGGCTCTTCTGGTGGACCTTCAGCGTGATCGTCGCGACGGTCGCGAGCCACGTCTTCTACGGGCTCCGGCGCCAGGCCTCCAAGGTCGTGAAGCTCGGCCAGTACCAGCTCGAACGAAAGCTCGGCGAGGGCGGCATGGGCGTCGTCTACCTCGCGTCCCACGCCATGCTCCGGCGCCCCGCGGCGGTGAAGATGCTCCCGCCGGAGAAGCTCGGCGCCCGGAGCCTGAGCCGCTTCGAGCGGGAGGTGCAGCGGACGGCGAGCCTCGCGCACCCGAACGTCATCACGGTCTTCGACTACGGGCGCACGCCCGACGACCTCTTCTACTACGCGATGGAGTACGTCGAGGGGGCGACGCTCGAGGACGTCGTGCGCGTCGGCGGCCCGCAGCCGGCGTCGCGCGTGGTGCACGTGCTCGAGCACGTCTCGGCGGCGCTCGCGGAGGCGCACGGCGTCGGGCTCATCCACCGGGACGTGAAGCCCGCGAACGTGATGCTCGCGCGCGTCCCCGGCACGCCAGACGTCCCCAAGGTGCTCGACTTCGGCCTGGTGAAGGACGTGCAGGCCGACGCGGGGCCGGACGTCTCGGCGACGGGCGAGATCACGGGCACCCCGCAGTACATGGCACCCGAGGCCATCACCGGCGCATCCGTGGACGCGCGCTCGGACCTCTACGCGCTCGGGGCCGTCGGCTACTTTCTCCTGACCGGGACGCACCTCTTCGAGGCGCGGACCGTGGTCGAGGTGTGCAGCCACCACCTCCACACAGCGCCGGAGCCGCCCTCCGAGCGCCTCGGCGCGCCCGTGCACGCCGGCCTGGAAGCACTGCTCCTCGCGTGCCTGGCCAAGGACCCGAGCGACCGACCGGCCACGGCGCTCGCGCTGCAGGACGCGCTGACGGCCCTCGAGGTCCCGCGCTGGACCCGCCAGGACGCGGAGCGCTGGTGGCGCTCGAACGCGGCGGCCCTCGAGGCGCTCGACGCAAGCGAGGCGGTGAGCGGCCCGGCGGCGACGCTCGCCATCGACGTCGAAGACCGCGCGCGCGGCGCCTAGCGCACGCGGAGGAGGCGGCCGGTCGGCCCCAACGCGAGGCCGAGGGTCACGAGCGAGCCCGGCCAGACGAGCACGTCGGTGAAGACCGAGGCGTGCACGTAGAGGGTCCGATAGAGCCGCGCGCGGAGGCCCGCCCGCGGGCCCGCGGCGACCCGGGACGCGATGAGCAAGCGGTCCGGTCCGCTGACCTCGACCATCGCGCGCTGCGCGCCGAGGTGAAGCATGGCGAAGAGCTCGAGGTCCCCGAAGAGCGCCCGCGCGCCGGCCTCCGCGTACCAGCGGAAGAGATGCACGCGGTCGATGCGCGCACGCGGCCCGAGCACCTCGACGCGGCGCCCGCCGCCTCCGAAGGGCGTGCCGTAGGTCATCCCGGCGCCGACGATCCAGGGCGGCCGCCCGAGGTAGTGGAAGACCGCGTCGAAGCCCGTGAAGTCGAGGCGTCCGAGCTCGAGCTCTTCGCCCTGGAGGCGAAGGGACGTGTCCCGCTGGCGAAAGGGCGTGTCTGCCCAATCGCTCGAGCCGAAGGTGAAGCCGACGACGACCGCCGTCGGGGCCCCGTCGCGGTTCCGCGCGTCCCGGAAGCCCCGGGGCGCGGAGCGCCGGTTGGGGCCCTCGGCCTCGGGCACCTGATAGGGCGAGGGCGGCTCCGGCACGGCGGGCCCCGTGTCCGCTGGCGGCGGAGGGATCACGTCGGCGGAGCCGTCGGCGAAGGCGGGCGCGGCCCAGGCCAGGCCCGCCGCGAGCACGATGGCGCTCCACCCCCTTCGCATGGAGCCATCATAGGGCTCTGACGCGGATCGAACAGTCCGGGGCCGCGTGCGCCGGGCTCAGGGCGCCTGGCGCACCTTCCCGGCGACGGCCGCGGGCGCCTCGTCCTCGCCGTCCGCGACCACGCAGCTCACGTAGGCCAGGTCCGCGAGGGCCTGCAGCGCGCGGCCCCGCGTGGCCGGATCCGTCGCGCCGAGCATCCCCGGGTTCGCGGCGAGCCAGGCGGCGGCGAGGTCCTTGAAAAGGTAGACGCGGTTCTCGATGGTGGTGTCGTCCGGCATGGGCCGAGCGTGCCATGGAGGAGGTCCGAAGGGCCTCCGCGACGCCGGCCACCGCAGGCGCCGCCCGATCGAGTAGGGTCTCGCCGTGGCTCGACCGTCCGAGCGGCCTCTCGTCCCCGTCGAGGAACGCCTCGAGGGTTATCACTGGCGCCTCCTCATCTTCCTGAGCGTCGCCACGTTCTTCGAGGGCTACGACTTCTACGCGATCACGCAGGTGCTCCCGGCGCTCCGCGCCGAGATGGGGCTGCCGCGGGAGGCGAGCGCCTACCTCATCGCGTTCGTGAACATCGGCGCGGTGCTCGCGTTTCTCCTCGTCCGCGCGGCCGATCGCTACGGGCGCAGCCGGATGCTGCAGATCACCATCGCCGGCTACACGATCTGCACCTTCCTCAGCGGGCTGGCGCCGGAGATCTACAGCTTCGGCGTCGCGCAGCTCATCGCGCGCATCTTCCTGCTCGCCGAGTGGGCGATCAGCATGGTGATGATCGCCGAGGAGTTCCCCGCGCGGCATCGCGGGACGATCATCGGCGTGGTCCAGGGCTGCTCGACGCTCGGCTCCATCGTCTGCGTCGTGGTGGTGCCGCTCCTCGTCGAGAGCGGCTGGGGCTGGCGGAACGTCTACTTCATCGCCGTGGCGCCGCTGGTCATCCTGGCCTTCAGCCGGCGGAACCTGCGGGAGACGAAGCGCTTCGACGCGGCCGACGACGACACGGACCGCTCGCTCTTCGCGATCTGGAGGACGCCCTATCGCAAACGCCTGCTCCGCGTCGCGGCGATCTGGTTCGTCACCTACATCCCGACGCAGAACGCTATCGCGCTCTGGAAGGATTACGCGGTGAGCGACCTCGGGCTCGCGGAGAGCGAGGCCGGCGGGGTGATCTTCCTGGCGACGCCCATCGCCATCCCCTTCGTGTTCCTCTCCGGGCGACTCCTCGACGTCGTCGGGCGGCGGCGCGGGGCGGCGATCATCTTCGGCATCGGCGCCCTCGGCATCGCCGGCTGCTACACGCTCACGAGCAAGGCCGGGCTCATCGGCGCCATGGTCTTCGGGATCTTCACGGCGACGGCCTACCTCCCGGTGCTGAACAGCTACACGACCGAGCTCTTCCCGACGGAGCTGCGGGGGGCGGCCTTCGCCTGGGCGAACAACATTCTCGGGCGCATCGGCTACGTGCTCTCGCCCCTCGCGGTCGGCCTGATGGTCGAGCAGGTCGGGGGCTTCCGCCTCCCCGTGCTCTCGACGGTGCCCTTCCTGCTGGTCGGGATCGTGATGATCTACGCCTTCCTCCCGGAGACGAAGGGCAAGCCCCTCGAAGAGACGAGCGCGCTCGCGCCCTGAGTCAGCGCGGACCCCGGACACTCGTGTCCGGGGCTCAAGCGCAGACCCGTCCTTCCGTACGCATGGGCGTGAGCTGCAGGGACGAGGGCACGTTCCGCGAGGGCTTCGCGGGTGCCGAGATGCTGCACGGCGAGCGCCTCTCGTGGTGCGTGCTGGCGCTGATCGCCGTGTTCGGGCTGGTCTTCGCCGGTGGGCTCACGGCTATCGCGGCCCATTCGCCGGCGGCGCATCCCGGGAAGCAGCCGAGCCGCGTCGCGGGGTGCTCCGGCGCGGCGGAGTGCGGGCCGACGACCAAGCTCACGCCCGTCGCCGGCCCCGTCCGCTGAGCGCGCGCCCCGGACGCGAAGCGGTCTAAGCTCGGACCGTGGAGCCGATTGCGTCCGAGCTGTTCGGCCTGGATCCCGACGTCCTCTTCCTGAACCACGGGAGCTTCGGCGCCTGCCCGCTTCCCGTGCAGGAGGCGCAGGCCCGCTGGCGCGCGCGCCTCGAGCGCGAGCCCGTCCGCTTCTTCGTGCGGGAGCTCGAGCCGGCGCTCGACGCGGCCCGCGCCGCAGTGGCGCACTTCGTCGGCTCGCCGCCGGAGGAGCTGGTCTTCGTGCGGAACGCGACGTCGGGCTGCAACGCCGTGCTCCGCTCCCTCGAGCTCGAGCCCGGGGACGAGATCGTGGTCACGAGCCATGGCTACGGCGCGGTGACGAACGCCGCGCGCTACGTCTGCGCGCGGGCCGGCGCGCGGGTGGTCACGGCGGAGCTCCCCTTCCCGCTCGCCGACGCCGAGGCGGTGACGGAGGCCGTGCGCGCGGC
>JBCDGX010000041.1:0-15943 GCA_038750805.1 Myxococcota bacterium | reverse complement strand
GCGGAGATCGGCGGGCGCGTCGGCGCCATCGTCGAGGCCCGGCGCGCGCTGGCCGAGGGGCTCCGCGCGCTCCCGGGGCTCGGGGTCTACCCCTCGGAGGCGACCTTCCTCCTCACGCGCCTCCCCGACGGCGTCGACGCGACGGAGCTCCGGGCGGGTCTTCGCGCGCGGGGCGTCGCCGTGCGCGTCTTCGCCAAGCACCCGCGCCTCGCAGGTCACGTGCGCATCACCGTGGGCACGCCGGAGGAGAACGCCGTCTGCCTCGAGGCCCTCGCGGCGCTGCTCCCGGCGGGCTGATCCTCAGCGGGCTTCGACCTTCGGGTCGGCGCCGGCGCCCGGGACCTCGTGGAGCGTGGCGTCGTCCTCCGAGTGGCGCGGCGCCCGCTGGCCCCGGGCGACGTGCACCTCCGCGGCCGTCGGCTCCGGGAGCTCGCCGGGATCCGTCGGGAGGATGCTCAGCGAGGGCTCCGGGAGATCCTCGAACCAGCTGAAGAAGGTGAGGAGCTCGCGCTTCCGCGCCGGTGAGAGGTAGTCGAAGTTCACGCCGCGGTCGCTGATCTCCCAGAACTCCGCGGACTGCACGCCCAGGAGCTCGTCGCGGATCGACGCGAGCCGGTCGTGCCGCTCCGTCTCCATGTCCCGGTAGATCTCCCGGGCGAGGTGCTCGGCGCCGGTCACGAGGTAGTGCGTGGCGAGCTTGCACTGCGCCTTGCGCACGCCCCGCAGGCTGACCTCCTGGATGGCGCTCTCGGACTCCTTGTCGACCTGCAGGAAGATGCGGAGGAGCTCGCGCTGAACCGGGCTCCCCTGGTCGTGGGCGAGCTCGTTCAGTGCGCAGAGATCGTAGGCGACGGTCTCGAGGATGAAGGGCAGCTTCGCGTGGAAGCTGACCAGGCCGTAGTACTTGAAGTAGCGCGCGATCTCGACGGAGGGCCGGCCCTTGTCGACGTCGAGGCACCGCTCGGCGAGGATCCGGTACTGGTTGAGGACGTTGTAGGCCGTGCGCACGTCCCGCGCGTTCACCGTCGAGCGCAGGAAGGTGTTGTAGAACTTCACGACCAGCTCGAAGAGCTCGTCGTTCCCCCGATCGAGCGCATGCTCCGCGATGAGGCGCGTGTTGATGGCGATCAGGTAGTTGATGTCGCGCATCTTGTTCAGCGCTTCGTTGTACAGCGTCTGGTACTTGCGCAGGACCTTCATCTCGAACCAGATGCGCCGGCGCGTGACCGCGCTAAGCACGTCCGGCGACATGGAGACGAAGTCCGGGTTGTGGGCGAGCTCCCCTTCGATGCGGAACCACGCCGAACCGAGCCCGTCGCGGATGTCCTGGTAATCCGTGGCCATCGCGCGGAGCGCGTCGACGCTGGCCATGGAGACGCCCTTGTCCTTGTTCTCCATCGCGTTGAGGCCGACGTCCGCGAGCTGCTCCACGCCGCGGATGGCCTCGAGCTGGCGCTGGCGCACGTTCGCCTCCGTGGCCCGCCGGGTGATGGCCCGGAGCGAGTAGCGGCGGATGCGGTCGACGATCTGGATGGGGCTGAGGAACTCGAAGACGAAGGCGAAATAGGGCAGCAGGACCAGCAGGCAGAGCGCGAGCATCGCCAGGGCGACGGTCAGGCTCAGGTAGGGCACGAAGCCGCTCGCCGCGTGGATGACCTGCCCGGCCTCTTCGACGGTCTCGACGTCGAAGGTGATGGTCACGAACACGGCCTGGAGCGCCGTGATCACGAAGAAGCCCATCACGAAGAAGTTGATGGGCTCGCTGATGAAGAGCTCGGTAACGCGGTGCGTGTACCGGTTCGAGGCGAGCTCGACGATGATGGCGACGACGGTGATCGCGATGCCGAGCACGGCCGCGACCACCTCCCCGGCGCTCGAGATGGTGTTCGCAGCGGCCATGGGGTTCGGCTCGTAGAGGAGCCGGAGCCGCGTCACCTGCCCCTCGCTGTCGACGAGGAAGGTGAAGACGAACACCGCGAGGGCGCCGCTCAGCAGGATGAGCAGCGGCAGTAGCCAGATGCGGAGCGAGCTCCGGGTGTCGTCGTCCATCGCGGCGAGCGTAGCGCAGGGGAGGGCGCGGCGCGCCGAACCCGCAGGCCACAGTTAGAAGCGGAACTGGGTCTCGACGCGAATCGTGCGGTTCGTGTCGGGCGTCCGGTCGTCGCCATCGTCCTCGAGGTACTCCTCGTCGTAGCGGAGCGAGAGGATCCCGATGTTCCGGAACCAGTAGTAGTGCAGGGCGACGCGCCACTGCAGGTTCGTGTCCTCGGGGCCGAGGTCGTTCGCGCTCAGGGTGTCCGGGAGGCCCGTGAAGGCCTCGGCTTTGAACTGCCCGATGTCCGCCGCGAGCATCAGGTTGCGCTCCCAGAGGAGGAGCGAGACCTGGGCGTTCCAGGCGTACTGAAAGGAGCCACCGAAATCGATGGTGTATTTCATGTACGTCTCGGCGCGGAGCAGGAAGGGGCCGTACTGGAACTGGGTGAAGGCGTTGCCCGCGGGGTAGCGCTCGAGCGCGCGCTGGTCGTATTTCGCGCCGATGGTCACGCCGAGCCCGAGGGGCACGCGCGTGTAGAGGAAGGGCGAGTCGAAGCGGCTGAAGTGGCCGATGAGGTCGAGCTGGAGCTGGGCGCCCGCGAGGTAGGTGAAGTTCTGGTCGTCGTTCGGGAAGAAGCGCCCGCCGACGTTCCCGCGGAAGCGCCCGGAGCCGCCGGCCGCGAAGACGCGGAAGAGCACCGTGCTGGCCGCGTTGAGCGGACCTCCGGCCTCGATGGCCGCGCCGTTGCCCTGCTCGAAGGCGTTGAAGAGATAGAAGGGCGGGTCGAGGAGTGGCTGCTTCGACGTCGAGACGATGAGGCCCGTGGAGAGCGAGCCCGAGCCCGAGTTGACGGCGATGTAGTGGCCCCGGCTCGAGAGCGGCACCTGGAAGTGCGCGAAGGTGAGCCGCGGCGAGCGCTCCATGCGCATGCTCAGGAGGAAGAACGAGTCGTGGATGTAGGGGATGGGCCCGAGCGCCCGGAGCTGCAGGCGCGCGAAGTTCACGTCCCCGCGGCGTCCTTCCTGTTCCTCGAGATTGACCTCGGCGAAGATGCCGGCGACCACGCTGAAGCGGAACCCCGGGCGGCCCGTGCAGACCGTGACCTGCGGGTCGAAGCGGCAGCCGAAGTCGGCGCAATCGGTCCGCCCGTCGCCGTCGTTGTCGACGCCGTCGGAGCAGAGGTAGTCGTTGTTCTCGCCCATGACGTCGCCGGCGTTGCCGATGAGGTCGTCGCCGGTGAGGTCGCGCGTGAGCGGCGGGACGCCCTCGTCCTCGAGGGGGCGGGGCGGGGCGCTGCCGCCGGCCGGGTCGGAGCCGAGGCAGACGGTCAGCCCCGGCCCGGCGCATTCGGGATCCTCGCAGTCCGTGACCCCATCACCGTCGTTGTCGATCCAGTCCGAGCAGGCCTCGTCGTTGTTCTCCGGAGCCCCCCCCGCGCGGCACTCGGGCACGTCGTAGCAATCGGAGTCGGCGCAATCGGTGAGGCCGTCGCCGTCCTCGTCGATGCGTCCGGTGCACTCCGTCTCCCGCGCCGGCTGCGAGCTCAGGTCGTCCGCGCCGGCTTCCGTGAGCTGCGCCTCGGCGGGCAGCGCCCACGTGGCGAGCGCGAGCGCGGCGAGCCTTCCCAACGTGCGTCCCTTCATCTCGTCCTCGTTCGTGCGGGGCGGGCCCGCGAAGTCCTCAGCGGCACAGCAGCGAGCGGCGGTCGCGTTCCGGGAGCGAGCGCGCGGGCGGCCCGGCGTCGCCGGCGGGGTTCGGCTCTGGCGACCAGACGATTCCGGTCCCCCCGTCGGGGGCCCAGCGCCCGCCTTGGCAGAAGCCGAGGGTTCCCTGGATGGCGTCGAAGGGCGGGACGTTCGACGCCTCCGGGTTGAGCACCGGGTTCCAGTGGCAGTCCCAATCGTCGCAATCGACGAAGCCATCGAGGTCCTCGTCGATGCCGTTGCTGCAGCGGCGCACGGCCTCGGTGACGGCGGCCTGGTTGATGATGACCCGAAGCTCGGCGGCCATGGGGTTCTGATCGATCGCGAGCTCCACGCCCCCGCTGCTCTCGTCGCAGGGGTTCGCGACGTAGCTGGTCGCCGAGCCGGGGTTCCCGTCTCCGTCGAAGTCCTCCGGCACGCCATCGCCGTCCAGGTCTCCCGGCGGGAAGCGATCCACCCCATCGCCGCGCAGGTCGTCGAGGTCCACGGTGCGCAGATCGAAGTCACTCTGCGTCTCCGGGTCGCTCAGGTCGGCCTGGGAGCAGCTGAAGTCATTGCAATCGGCGAAGCCGTTCTGGTCCTGATCGACGCGGTCGATGCACGTGATGTAGGTGGCCTCGATGCCGCCGACGCGGCCCGGGACGCCCCCGCAGACCCCGCGAATCTCAGGGTCCTCATTCCGCGAGCACGCGAAGTCCGCGCAATCCGTGAAGCCGTTGCCGTCCTGGTCGATGCCGTCGCGGCAGCTCTCGGGGTCGAGCCCCTCGGGCGTGCCCGGGTCGTCCGAGCCACAGACGAGCTCCCCGTCCGGGTCCCGCACGCCATCGCAGTCGAAGTCCGCGCAATCGATGAAGGGATCGTCGTCGTTCGAGATCCCGTCCGTGCAGGTCGCGAAGGTGTTCTCGCTCGCCGCGCAGGCCGCGGGCAGCGCACCGCCGGCGTCGCAGAAGGCCTGCACGGCCGCCGTGATGCAGGGGCGGCCGCGCGGGCAGCAGTCGAAGTCCGCGCAATCGACGAACCCGTCGCCGTCGTTGGAGCGTCCGTCCATGCACCGGGCCTCGGTGTTCTCGGGCCCCGCGCAGACGTCGTCGCCGCAGGCGCTGTCCTGGCAGTCGGTGCAGCCGTCGCCGTTGTCGTCCACGCCGTTGTCGCAGACCTCCTGTGGCGCGCAGGGCGGGACCGTCGCGCAGTCGGGATCCTCGCAGTCGACGAAGCCGTCACGGTCCGAGTCGAGGCCGTCCTCGCAGGCCAGCTCGACGCAGCTCGGCGAGTGCGTGGCGCAGGTCGGCCGCCGGGTGCCGCGGAGGTCCGCGCCATCGTCCGCGTCGTTGCAGTCGATGCGTCGGTCCCCGTCGTTGTCGATGCCGTCCCGGCAAGGGTCGCCGCCCTGCTCCCGGGCGGGGAAGGTCAGCTCGCTCTCGCACACGGTCACGAAATGGCCGTTGCGGCAGACGAAGTCCTCGCAATCGGGGAAGCCGTTGGCGTCGTCGTCGAGGTAGTTGCTGCAGAGCTCGTCCGAGAACTCGGTGACGCAGCAAAGCTCGGCGATGCCCTGACAGCCCCGGTCGCCGCAATCGAACTGGCCGTCGCGGTCGTTGTCGATGCGGTCGATGCAAAGCGCGAGCACGTTCTCCGGGCGCGTGATGTCGTCCTCGAAGATCAGCTCGCCGCAGAAGTTGAGCGCGAGGCAGTCCGGGTCGAGGCAGTCCACGAGGCCGTCGCGGTCGTTGTCGCGGCCGTCGCTGCAGCTCCGGAGGTTCGCCTCGTAGCCGAGGGGGCCGCCGCCCTCGAGGGCGCGCTCCGGCGAGAAGCACCCCGCGCAGAGCGCCATCGCGACCATCCACCCGCCGTGCCTCGGCCTCGTCATCGCGCGTCTCCCAGGAGGGCAGGGGGCGGGCCGTCCCCGCGGCCGCGCAGGCAAGGCGCCTGGCTGCGGCCGTAGCGCCGCCGAAAGGACGTGTAGAGGTGGCAGGCGCCGACGCGCACCACGGGCTCGCTCAGCTCCCCGCGGGCCTTGGCCGCCTCGAGGAACGCGCGCACGGTCGCGGCGTTCGCGCGCGTCTCGAGACCGAGCTCGATGAAGTCGTAGCGCGTGTCCGCCTCCGCGACGTTGAACCACGCGGGGAGCTCGCCGAGCCGCGCGAAGCGGTCGACCACCATCTCGAGGAGCAGGTTGCTCTCGATCTCCGCCGCCGCCTCGGCCACGCCCGGCGTCGCGCGGAGGGCTCGGGCCACGGCGCGGACCTCGTCCCGCGGCACGACGCGCTCGTCCTCGCAGACCCACGCGCACTCCTCGTAGGTCTCGCGGTGCCGCCGCGACTCCGAGTGCCCGTCCAGCGTCGAGACGCGCCGGTTGTAGTGCCATTCGCGCCGGGGGTCCTCGTCGAGGGAGTGGAGCGAGGTGAGGATGAAGCCGGGGATGCCGTGCGCCCACATCCCGCGTCGCTCGGCCTGCGCCGCCTGCTGCGCCCGGAGGTAGGCGGGCTTCGCGGGCCGGTCGTTGACCATCATCGCGTGCGCGAAGCCGTTCCGGATCTGCGACACGGCGAGGTCCGGACAGTCGAGCAGGATGCGACCGTAGCCGTCCCGTCGCCCGTCCGTGCCGCAATGCCAGACGCCGCGGCGGGCGTGCCAGGTGGCCTCCTTCGCCAGGACGAAGATCTCATGGGGGTGGAAGTTCCCCCAGGCGTGCACGGGGCCGAAGCTCTCGAGGGTGTTGAAGCCCGTGAGCCGGCTTCCGGCGCCGGCGTAGGGGCCTTCGAGCTGCCGGAAGGAGTCGCCGTCGTTGAAGTAAACGCGGGTCGGGCGCCCGTTCACGTAGACCACGCTCGTCGTCTCCGCCCACGCCGGCTCGCCGGGGAGGAGGGCGGCGAGGGCGAGCGCCACCAGGGCGATGCGGGGACGGAGGAGAGGCATGGGGCCGCGGGGCCCGCCTCCGAGGGCGGGCCGCGGCGAGTAAAGAAGCCCCTTCGCGAGTCCGTCAACGCGAGATCCGGCGAAAGGGCCGCGCGCCGCCGAGAGGACCCGCGAAAGGTGCGGGCGTGCCACATGTCAGCGGTTCGGCGGCGGCTCGGGGGCGAGGCGCGGCGCGTCCTCGGCGTCTCGGAAGCGCACCTCGACCTGCGCGTAGCCGAGGGCGCGCACGAGCGTGCTCACGGCGTCCCGAGCGTTCTCCCGGGCCCGATCCAGCAGCCCGCCCTCGAGGGCGGCCCGGCGGAGCTCGGCCTCCGCGTCGCGCCGGACCCGCGTCTCGAGCGTGCCGTCCCGCGCGGCGAAAACGTCCGTGTCCCGCGTGTGGACGTAGGTGCGCTCGTTGTCGAGGCGCGCGCTGAACACTTCCGGCGGGGGCAGGAGGACCTCGGCCTCGCCCCGCTCCCGGTCGACGACGACGTCCCCGTCCCGGAGCTTCGTGAGGTCGACCCCCGCCGTGACGTCCGCCGCCGCGACGAGCAGCAGCGCGTCCTCCTGATCGAGCAGCCCGAAGAGCGCCTTCGAGCGCCGCCGGCGGTCGATCACGCGCTCGACGTGGTAGCTGGCGGTCTCGAGGCGCGCGAGATCTCGGACGGCGCTCACCACGCTCGGCGTCGCTCGCTCGACCTCCGCCACCGGGAGCGCCTCGGGCGGTGGCGCGAGGAGACGCACGAGCAGGGCGCCGACGATCAGCCCCGCCGCGAGCAGCCCGACGACGAAGAGCCAGCCGAGCGCACGCCCGGGACCGAAGGAGGGCGGCCTTACGCGCGCTTCGGGCACGTCGTTCACGGGGCCACCCTATCGCCGCAACCCTGCTAGAAGCACCCCATGTCTTCCGAGCCGACCGCCGCGACCCGGCGTGACGCCGCCCCCGCGCCCGCCGCGGGTCTTCGCTCCACCTTCGGACCCTACGAGGTCCTGGGCCGGCTGGCCCGGGAGAGCCGCGCCGAGCTCTTTCTCGCGCGGGAGCCCGGCAGCGGGGACACCGTCGTCCTGCGGACGATGCTGCCCCACGTCCTCGAGGAGCGGACCGAGATCGACACCTTCTTCGCGGACGCGCGGCTCGCGGCGACGCTCCAGCATCCGGCCATCGAGGCCGTGCGGGACTTCGGCGAAGAGAGCGGGACGCACTACCTCGCGCTCGATTGGGTGGACGGGGTGTCCCTCGCCGAGCTCATGGCGCGGACCGAGGGCCCGCTTCCCGTGGCCATCGCCGTCCACATCGCGGCGACGGTGGCCCACGCGCTCCACTACGCCCACGAGCTCGTGGACGCGGACGGGCGGGCCCTGCGCGTCGTCCATCGAGGGCTCGGGCCCCGCGCGGTGATGCTCACCTGGGCCGGGGAAGTGAAGCTCCGCGGCTTCGGGCGCTCGCGCGCGCAGGTGCAGCAGCGCCGGACGCACCGGGGACCCGTGAAGGGCAACTTCGGATACATGAGCCCGCAGCAATGCGCGGGGGAGGTGGTGGACGGGCGCGCGGACGTCTTCGCCCTCGGCGTCATGCTCTGGGAGTGCCTCGCGGGCCGGCCCCTCTTCCGACGTGCCGGGCCCTACCTGACCATGCGCGCGGTGGTGCACGACGAGGTGCCGGAGCTTCCGGAGCTTCGCCCGGAGGTCCCGCCGGAGCTTGACGCCATCGTGCGGACCGCCATCGCGAAGGAGCCCTCGGCGCGCTGGTCCTCCGCCGAGGCCTTCGGGCAGGCGCTCGAGCGCTGGCTCGCGAAGCAGGCGGACGTCGTGCTCGCCGGGCGCGTCGCGGCGCTCCTCGCGGAGACGTGGCCTGGGGTGCGGCAGGCCGGGCCACGGCTCGAGCCGGTCGTCGTTCCGGAAGAGGGGCTCCGGACCGCGCCGGGCCTCAAGGCCGTGCCGGAGCCCGAGGCGCCGGCGTTTCCGACCCCGGCCGTGGCCGACCCGGACGAGCTCTCCTTCCCGCCCATGCACCAGCCCTCGTACCTGCCGCCGCCTCCGCCGGCGTCGGGCACGATGCGCGCCTTCGAGCTCTTCGCGACGCCGAACACCGGGAACGCCCCGCTGCCCGGCCCGCCGCCGAAGCCCCCGGCCCGCTTGCCCGCGGTGGCCGCGCTCCTCGGGCTGGTCGTCGCCTTCGGCGCCGCGGCGTACGCCGTCGGTCGCCCGGAAGGCGCGGCGGTGGCCCCGGCGACCGGCGCGCTCTTCGTCGACTCGTTGCCGGCGGGCGCCGCGGTGCGCGTCGACGGCGAGCCTCGCGGCGTGACGCCGCTTCGGCTGGAGGGTCTCGCGCCCGGTGCTCGGCGCATCGAGGTCACGCTCGCGGGGCATCGCGCGGAGCGCGTGACGCTCGAGGTTCGCGCCGGCGAGCAGACGGCGGAGACGCTCGCGCTCGCGCCGGAGTAGGGCGCTCAGCCGAGCAGGAAGGGGCGCGCGCGCGGATCCTCGAGGGTCTCGAGGGCGAGGTCGGCGCCGCGCTCGGCGAGGGCCGCGACCGGCGTGCCGCCCGTCCCCACGGCGACGCACTCGGCGCCGATGGCCTGGGCCGCGTCCACGTCCCGAAAGGTGTCGCCGAGGATCACGACCCTCACCGCGTCCCGCAGAGCGCCGAGGGCCTCGGCGCCGCGACGCGCGCCGGTCTCGACGAGCTCGGCTCGGTCTTCGGCGTCGCTCCCGAAGCCGCCGAAGGCGAAGCGATGCGCCAGCTTGCCGGGGCCGAGCTTCGCGTAGGCCGCCGGTTCGATGTTCCCGGTCCCGAGACCCAGGGCGACGCCCTCGGCCGCCGCGCACGCGTCGAGGAGGGCGGGGACGCCGGGCATCACCCGATAGCCGGTCGTCGCGGCGAGCTCCTCGTCGAGGAAGCCGAGGTACGTCTCCGTGACCTTCGCGAGCGCCGCGGCCTCGAGGGGCACGCCCGCGTTGGTGAACGCCGCGCGCAGGATCCAGGGGTCCGTGCGCCCGCCGAAGTCCACTCCCGCGAGGGCATCCGGCGCGTTCAGCTCCGCTCCGAGCGCCCGCCGCATGGCGCGCCGACCGGCCCCGCCGGTCCGAACGAGGGTGCCATCGAGGTCGAAGAGGAGAACGGTGGGGCGCGCCATCGACCCTCGCGCTACACCGTGCGGCGGATGAAGCAACGCGAAAGAGGGCAAGCCGCGTGAACCTCGACCTCAGCCCCACCGTGCTCCGGGCCCTTCCCGTCTGGTACGTGGCGACGCTCCTCAGCGTGACCTTCCACGAGGCTGCACACGCCTGGATCGCGCGCCGCGGCGGGGACGATACGGCCGCCGAGCAGGTCACGCTGAACCCGCTGCCGCACATGACGCGGCACCCCATCGGCATGATCGCCGTGCCGCTGCTCTCCTACTTGCTGCAGGGCGGCGGCTGGATGATCGCCTTCGCGTCGGTTCCCATCAGCGTCGCCTGGGCCACGCAGCACCCACGGCGCGCGGCGCTCGTCAGCGCGGCCGGGCCTCTGGCCAACTTCCTTCTGGCGGCCTTGGCGGCCATCGCCATCCACGTCCTCGTGGCCACCGGGGATTTCGAGTCCGCGCGCTGGGGCCTCGACGATCTCCTGCGACAGGGCGGCGAGCAGACGCCCTTCACGGTGTTCCTGAGCGTGCTCTTCTCCGTGAACCTGCTCCTCGGGCTCTTCAATCTGATGCCCATCCCGCCCCTCGACGGCCATGGCGTCGTTCCTCTCTTCCTCTCCGATCGCGCGACGCGGCGTTGGCACGGGCTCTTCGAAGGCGGGACGGGCCTCGTGGGCCTGATGGTCGCCTGGGTGGTCTTCGGGCGCATCGCGCTCCCGGCCCTGGTGTGGACCCTCGGCTGGGCGCTCCCCGCCTGACGTGGCGGCTCCCCAACGGGGGAGCCTTGCCGTGTCTATATCGTTCCGTAGGTTGTGTCCGGAACGGTGGGTCGACGTGAGCTACGTTACGGATTCCGACGGTTCTCGGGTCCTGGTCGTCGACGACGATGAGCTCGTGGGCCGGTCGATCGCGCGCGCCTTGGAGCGCCGCGGCTACGACACGGATCTCGCCCTCGATGGCGAGGACGCGCTCCTGGCCATCGACCGCGAGCGCTTCGAGCTCGTGCTGCTGGACCTGAACCTCCCGGGGCTGAGCGGCTTCGACCTCCTTCGGCGGCTTCGTCGCGACCCCTTCGCGCCCGCCGTGGTCGTGGTGAGCGCTCGGGACGACCTCCAGAGCGGCGTGCTCGCCATGCGCCTCGGCGCCACCGACTACGTGGAAAAGCCGGTGGGCCTGGCCGAGCTCGGCGAGCGCGTGGACGCCGCGCTCGACACGGCCACGCTCCGGCGCCGCGTCGGGCAGGGCACGGACGACGACCAGGCCATCCTCTGCGAGAGCCCGGCCTTCCGTCACGTCCTCATGCTCGCAGAGCGCGTGGCCCAGTCTCCGCGCGCCTCCGCGCTCCTCCTCGGCGAGAGCGGCGTCGGGAAGGAGGTCGTCGCCAGCTTCATCCACCGCCGCTCCGCCCGGGCGCCCCGGCCCTTCGTGCGCGTGAACGTGGCCGCGCTCCCGGACACGATGGTCGAGGCGGAGCTCTTCGGCAGCGTCCGCGGCGCCTATACGGGGGCGCGAAGGGACCGGAAGGGGCACTTCGCGAGCGCCGACGGGGGCACGCTGCTCCTCGACGAGTTCTGCGAGCTCGGGACGCACCTCCAGCCCAAGCTGCTCCGCGCCATCGAGGAGCAGCGCTTTCATCCCGTGGGCAGCGACCGCGTGCGCGACGTCGACGTCCGCATCCTCGCCGCGACCAACCGCGAGCCGCGTGACGCCATCGCCAGCGGCGAGCTTCGCCCGGACCTCTTCTATCGCATGAGCACGGTGGTGCTCCGCATCCCCCCGCTCCGGGAGCGGCGCGAGGACGTCGTCCCCCTGGCGCGCCACTTCCTCCTTCGCTTCTGCGCGGAGCTCGGCCGCAGCCCGCTCCGCCTCGATGGGGCCCTCGAGCGCACGCTCCTGGGCCACCGCTGGCCCGGGAACGTGCGCGAGCTACGCAACGCCATGGAGCGGGCGGCGCTCCTCGCGGATGCGGACGCCCAGGCGCTGACCTCCCTCGACCTCGACGCGCTCACGCCTCCGGTACCCGCGCGGGAGCGAACGCCGAAGGCCCCGCCGGAGTCGGGCGAGTACCTGGCCCTGAGTCGCGTGTTGCGCGATCTGGAGCTCTTCTCCGACGAGGGTCCCATGCGCCTCGATGACGCGAAGAAGCAGGTCCTCGCCGCGGTCGAGCGCTCTCACATCGAGAAGGTCCTCGAGCTCACGAGCGGGAACGCGACGAAGGCCGCCGAGCTCCTCGGCGTGTCTCGAACCACGCTTTGGTCGAAGGTGAAGCGCTACGGAATCCGATGAGTCGCGCGCGCTTCGGAACGAAGCTGCAACGATGGCCGAGGGGGGGGTCAAAACCGCGTTCGTGAGCCTCGTTCCACGCGGTCGTTCAATGCGTCGAACACCGCGAGCACCGACCGTTCGACGCGCCGAACACTCCGCCCCTCGGGGCACCTGAGCGGGCGCGGAATCCCGCCGAATCCAGGCGTCGTGGGCCGCCGAAGCGTTGGCCCGGTGCTTGCGAGAGCGGGAGCCGTGACCGCATCCCCACGGCCCTTCGCGTCCTTCGAAAGCTGGCGAGATCGCATCGAGCAGCTCGACGCGGCGCTTCGGAGCCGGGACCGTGTCGCGCTCGCCGCTTCGGCCGTCCGGCCCATGCGTCGCCTCCTCGCCTCCATCGACGCCGAGATGGGGAGCATCGATCCCGACGCCGCTCGTGACGCGCTGACGGCGGCCGTGGACGAGATCAAGCGCTGCGTCCTCGACCCCTCACGCGCGCCCGACCTCGCGTGCTTCGCCCACCTCGACCGGCTCTCCGATGGGGCCGTCACGCAGAAGCGCGCCCGCGTCAGCCTGCCTCCCGAGCCGCGTCCCCCCCGGCAGCCCACCATCGGCGTGGCCGCCGACATGATGGCGCTACTCGCCGGTGGCGGGAACGACGACCTCCACGCCGTGCTCGCCAACATCGACGACGCGCCGGACGTGGATGCGCCCGCCGACGACCTCGGGACCCTGCGCGAGCCCGTAGGCGGTGGCGCCAAGAGCGCGAGCGCCCGCGTGTTGATGAAGGGCGAGCTTCAACCGGGCATCGTCCCGGATCTCATCCAGCTTTTCACCCAGAACAAGGAGACGGGGAAGCTGGTCATCGAGGGCACGGAGCGGAGCGCCGTCGTCTTCTTCTCCGGCGGCGCCATCGTCGATGCGTCCTCCGGAGAGGACGTCGGCGAGCGCGGCTTCTATCACGCGATGACGATTCAGAAGGGGCGTTTCTCCTACCAGCGGGGCGTGGAGGCAGAGGCCATCCGCATCCAGCGAAAGACGCAGCTTCTCATGATGGACACCCTGCGACTCATCGATGAGGCGCACGAATGAAGGAGCGACAGCCTTGCCGTACCTGAACGTAAAGGAGCGCACGCTAGAGACGAAGGTCGTCTACTACGGTGCGGGTCTCAGCGGAAAGACCACGAACCTGGAGCAGATCAAGAAGCACTCCAGCGGCGGCAAGACCGGCGAGATGATGTCGTTGAACACCGACGGTGATCGGACATTGTTCTTCGACTACCTGCCCTTCGATCTGGGCAAGTTCAACGGGTGCGACGTCAAGGTCCAGCTCTACACCGTGCCCGGCCAGACGAAGTACGCGTAGACGCGGCGCCGCGTCCTCGCCGGCGCCGACGGTGTGGTCCTCGTGCTCGACAGCCAGGCCGGCGCCCTCGACCGCAACCGGCAGACGCTCGCGGACCTGCGCGAGCACCTCGCGATGAACGGGCTCGCGCCGGACCTGCCCATGGTGGTCCAGCTGAACAAGCGCGACCTCCCCGACGCCATGGCCGTGGACGCGCTCCTCGGGGCCCTCGGGCTCGCGGACGCGCCGCACGTCGAGGCCGTGGCCTGCGAGGGGAAGGGCGTCTTCGAGACGCTCAAGCAGACCGTCGCACAGGTGCTCGATAGCATCCGCGAGCAGGCCAAGGACGGCGGCGGCATCGAGGCCGGCGAGGCGAGCGAGCTCGGAGGAGAGGCCCTTCGCGAGAAGCTCGTCGACGCGAACGACGCCCTCAAGCCCGAGTCCGTTCGGGCGCCGCGCCCGCCCTCGCGCATCGGCGCTCGCTCCGGTGGCGCGACGACCACCGCCGTCGGGAGCCGCGCGCCCTACTTCCCGCCGGCGCCCACGCGCATCGCCGCGAGCGGAGCGGCCGTCGCGCGCATCGAGCCGGAGCCCGAGCCCGAGGTCACCCCGCGGCCGCAGCTCTTCGTGGCGCCGGACCCGGAGGCGTCCTCGGTGCACTCGCTGCCCGACGACGCCAGCGTCGGGTCGCGCCTCGAGGAGATCATCGCGGGGCACCGCTCCCTCGGACGCCGCGTGGACTCCGTGGAGGGGCGGCTTCAGCGCGAGCTCCGGCGTCAGCTCGGGGGCCTGGAGCGCGCGCTCATGGACCGGCTCCTCGAGGTCGAGCGGAAGACCGAGGAGGCCGACGCGAGGGAGCTCGTCGGCGGCGTCGGTACGGCGACCGAAGAGCTCGGGGCGCGCCTCGAGACCCTCGAGACCAGCACGGGCGAGGGCATCGCCCGCCTCGAGCGGGGCGCCCAGGAGCGCTTCGACGCGCTCGAGAAGGAGACGAGCGAGCGCTTCGAGGCGCTCGCCGAGGCGACCACGGGGCGCATCTCCGGCCTCGAGGCGCGGGTGACGGAGCGCCTCGACGCGGTCGGAAGCGACCAGCAGGCCCTCGTCGACGCGCGGCTCGGAAGCCTCGAGGAGAACCTGAAGGGCGCGCTCCGCGACACCGTGGAGGCCATCCAGGGCCGCCTCGGCGACGCCTTCGACAACCTCGACGCGCGCCTCACGGCGGCTTTCGACGAGCGCTTCGCGGCCTTCGACGAGAGGCTCCAGACGGCCCTCGACGAGCGCCTCGCCGCGCTCAACGGGCGCCTCGAGGGGGTCTTCGAGCAGCGCCTCGGCGAGCTCGAGAGCCGCATGGACGACGCGAGCGCGCAGCTCCGCACGGAGGCGGAGGCGCACTCCGACGCGCTCCGCGATGCCGTGGAGCAATCCATGGAGCGCCTGGGGGCGCGCCTCGAGGGAGGCTTCGACGCCAACGCGGCGCAGGTCGAGGCTCTCGACGCCCGCGTGGACGCGGGCATCCGCAAGGTCGACGAGGGCTTCGAGCGCGTGGCCACCGCTCAGGAGAAGGTGGACGTCGGCGTCGGCGGCGTGGCCGAGCTCCTCCGGAAGGTCGACGAGGACCAGGGCGCCCAGACCGCGCACGTCGGGAAGCTCGCGAAGGGCATCGGTAACCTCGAAGACAAGGTCGGCGCGGGCATCTCGGACCAGCGCGAGAGCTTCGAGCAGGTCCGGAAGGGCCTCGGCAACCTCTACAAGAACGCGCTCGCCCAGCAGGCGGCGACCACGACGCGCTTCGACCAGGTCGACGACGAGGTCGCCGGGGTGCGCAAGCGGGTCGAAGCCGGCGTCGCGGCGCAGCGCGAGGGCTTCGGCAAGGTGGTCGACCTCCTCGAGAAGATCCCCGGGCGCGTCGGCGCCCGCGTCGAGAGTGGCTTCGCCGCGCTGAAGGAGCGCATGGAGGCCGTGCAGCGCAAGCAGGACGAGGCCTTCGAGCGCGTCGAGGCCTTCGTGGAGGACTTCCGAGGCCTCCGGGGCAGCGTCCGCTCGTCCCTCGACGCCATGCGCGCGACGGCCGAGAGCCGCTTCGCCAAGCTCGAGAAGGACGCGGAGGCCACCCGCGAAGCGGTGCTCGGCGTGGGCTCGAAGCTCGAGAGCGTCACGGAGAAGGTCGAGGACACGGTCGAGGGCATCCGCGGCAACGTCGGGCGCCTGAAGGAGGCCTTCGACGAGCGGGGCACGCGCCTCGAGACCTGGATGACCGGCGTGCGGGGAAGCGTCGACGACCTCACGGATAAGCTCGAAGGCAAGAAGGGCTGGTGGCGGAGCTGACGCGCCACGAGCCGCTCCGGCAGGAGTCGGTGGTCGCGCTCGGGGACACCGAGGTCACGGTGGTGACCGAGGTGCTCCTCGAGCCCGAGGCCCTCGTGGTCACGCGCGTGCTGCGCGGGGACGAGGAGCTGCGGAAGCAGCACGTCCCCGTTCCGGCCGCGGCCGTCTACGACTACGAGCGGCGCGGCCGCGACGCGCTCAAGCCTTGCCTGCACGCCTCGCATCTGCGCTACGTGCAGCGCCTCTT
>JBCDGX010000040.1:0-16009 GCA_038750805.1 Myxococcota bacterium | reverse complement strand
GATGCAGCCGTCGATGGCGTTCGCCCCGCCGCTCAGCCCCGTGCCCGCCGCCCGTGGCACCACGGGCACCCCGCGGGCGTGCGCGAAGCGGAGGGTCTCCACGACGTCCGACTCCGTGCGCGCCCGGACGAGCGCGGCGGCCCGTCCGGCGGGCACCGTGGGCGCGTGGTCCCGAGCGTGGCTGGCGAGCACGTCCGCGTCGGTCAGCACGGCGTCCGCGCCGAGGCGTGCGGCGAGCTCGGAAGCGAGGGAGGGCGTCGCGTTCACCTGCAGCATGGTGCGCTCTTGCTAGGCGCGGCGGCCGCCGTCGCGACGTCCCGGGGCGAGGGGCCTGCCCGGACGCGGCGCTCAGGCGCAGGCGATGAGTCCGCAGTCGACGGAGTAGGCGTAGGTCACGGCGCCGCCCGCCACGCGGAGGAGCCGGCTGCCCGTGCAGTCCTGGAAGCAGCTCGTCTCCGCGTCGTCGAGCTCGTAACTTCCCGCCGGAACGCCCACGAAGACCACGCGCCCGGAGGCGCCCCGCCGCTGGTCCGGGGTCACGGTGCCGTCGTCGGCGACGAAGAAGACCGCGTCGAAGGGCGCCTCGATCGGCGGGTCCAGGGCCGGCGTCCGGCGCACGCGGAGGACGACGTCGAACTCGGCCCGGCTGGCGTCGTGCTCGACCACGACGATGCCCGTGCGCTCGTTCCAGGTCGCCCCGGCCGCGCGCAGCCAGCCTTCGACCTCCGCGGCGGTGAAGAGCGGGGGCGCGCCGTTCTCGATCGGCGCGACGCTCTCGAGGAAGCCGTCGGCGCTCGCGCGCCAGGCCCGCCCGCCGCCGCTCGTCGTCTCCGTCGTGAGCACGCCGAGGCCCTCCTCGCCATCGAGCTCCCAGAGCCCCGGGTCGCAGCCCTCGTGGATGGCCAGGGTGGGGCTCGGGACCGGCGCGCCGCTCGAATCGACGATGCGCCGCGCGCTGGCCGAGGGGAGGCCGCCCGGGCACCGGCCGTCGGCGCAGCTCGAGCACGGGGAGCCGCAGGCGTTGCAGCTCAGGCGGGCGCGACACGTGTCGACCTCGCAGCCGTTCGCGACGAGCCCGTCGCAATCGCCGCGCCCCGCGACGCACTCCCGGTAGCGGCACTCGGCCTCGGCGGTGCCCGCCCGGAAGCAGAAGGCGCCGACCGCCGTGCCGCCGAGGACGCGCTCGCACACGCCATCGCCCGACTCGTCGAAGGCGCCGTCGCAATCGTCGTCGATGCCGTCGCAGCCGTCGACGGCGGCGGGGTTGGTGAAGGGGTCGGCGTCGTTGCAATCGCCCGCGCGCGTCGCGAAGCCGCTCTCGACCACGCAGGCGTCCACGGGAAGCGCCATGCCCGATCCGAAGCCGTCGCGGTCCTCGTCCCGGAAGACCATGGTCCCGACGCCCTCGTCGACGAGCCCGTCGCAATCGTCGTCGCGTTCGTTGCAGGTCTCGATCTGCCCGGGCTGGACCGCGGTCAGCGCGTCGTCGCAATCACGGCCGCAGAAGTCCCCATTGCAGCATTCGCTGGCGATGAACCCGTCGCCGTCGCGGTCTTCGTCGCCGACCGTCGAGGGGTCGCAATCCTCGTCGACGCCCGCGGCATCGCAGGCCTCGACGGCGCCCGGGAACACGTCGCGGTCGCCATCGTCGCAATCGGCGCCGCCGCAGCTCGCGGCGGGAACGCCGTCCCCGTCCGCGTCGATGCAGTCCATGGGACAGGCGTCGACCTCGTCGTCGCAACCGAAGCTGCAGGGTGCGGCGCCGGCCAGGCAGCCCCGCGGGTTCGCGCCGGGAGAAGCCGGGCTGCAGCGCTCGATGCCGTTGCAGAAGAGGCCGTCGTCGCAGTCGAGATCGGCCTCGCAGACGCCGATGCCTCCGCCCACGATGACGACGGCGTCCGAGCCGCATGCGAGGGCGGCGAGGCACGCGAGGGCGGCGAGGAGGCGCATTGGAAGAGCATGCCTCGTCCGGCGCGCGGAGCGAAGAACGTCGTTCACCGCATCACGCGCCGTCGCGCGCCAAAGCGCGGCTCAGGGCGAGGTCGCTGCGTCCACCGGGCGCTCCTCGTCGCCGAGGGCGGCATCGATGCGGCGGCGCACGTCCCGCAGCGCGTGGACGAGCTCCGGCGGCTCGACGACCTCGAAGTCGACCTCGAAGCTCGCGACCCACGCGGCGAGCCCGAGCATCGAGTTGGCGCCGACCGTCACCCGCGTCCGGTCCGTATCCAGCCGCTCGACGAGCGCCGCCGAAGGAGACAGGCGCGCCGTGACCTGGGCCACCGGCGCGTGCAGCACGACGACCACCTGGTGGCGGTAGGCCCCCGTCGAGAGCGAGCGGGACACGAAGGAGCGCAGGTCGCCGCCTTCCGGAGGGAGCCGCGGCTGGAAGGTCTCGCCGAGGGCGACGTTCTCGCCGATGCGGTCCGCACGGAAGGTCCGCCAATCGTCCCGGTCGCGGTCGAAGGCGACGAGGTACCAGCGGCCGGTGTGCACCAGCGCGGCCGGCTCGACGGTGCGCTGGCTCCGGGCCTCGCTCCGGCTCGTGTAGCCGAAGGTGACGACCCGCCGGGCGTCGCACGCCTCGGTGAGCAACGCGAGCAGCGCGGCGCTCACCGTGGGCCCCGCACGCTCGAGAAGGAGCAGGCTGTCCCGGAGCGCCAGGGCCCGCTTCCGGAGCCGCGCCGGGAACACGCGCTCCATCTTGGCGAGGGCGCGGAGCGCGGCCTCCCCGACCGACGCGGAGAGCGCCGTCGTCGCCGTCCGGAGCGCGAGCGCCACGGCGAGCGCCTCGTCGTCGTCGAGGAGCAGCGGCGGCAGGTGAGCTCCCGCGCCCAGGGCGTAACCGCCCGCGACGCCGGTCTGTCCCTCGACCGGATAGCCGAGCTGACGCAGCCGATCGACGTCGCGGCGGAGCGTTCGGGGCGTGACCTCGAGGCGCGCGGCGAGCTCGCCGCCGCCCCAGGAGCGGCGGCTCTGGAGCAGCGTCAACAAGCGGAGCAGGCGGGCCGAGGTCGGAAGCACGGGCGGAGCCTAGTCTTCCTTGCGGACCGAAACTGTCCGCAAGAGAGCGTAGCGTCCGCGTCGGTCGCATCGGCGGCCCGGAAAGGACTCCCCGTGACCCTCAGCGTCTATCATCACCCCTTCTCCCGCGCCGCGAACATGGTCTGGGCGCTCGAGGAGGTCGGCGCGCCCTACGCGCTTCGCTTCGTCGACATTCTCGCGGGGACCGAGGCCAAGGCGGAGCTTCGCGCCGCGAACCCCATGGGCAAGGTCCCGACCCTGGTCGACGGCGACGTCGTGGTCACCGAGGCCGCGGCGATCTCGCTCTACCTCGCCGACCGCTACGCCCCGGGGCGCCTCGCGCCGGCCCAGGACGACCCGCGGCGCGCCACCTACCTCCGGTGGTCCTTCTTCGCGCCTTCGGTGGTCGAGCCGGCGGTGATCGCCAAGGCCCAGAGCTGGTCCTTCCGCGAATCGTCGGTGGGCTGGGGCAACTTCGACGCGATGCTGGTGGCGCTCCGTGGCGCGGTGGAAGGGGGCTTCGTGCTCGGAGATACTTTCTCCATGGCCGACGTGGTCCTCGGCAGCACCCTCCGCTCCCTTCTCCGCTTCGGCATGCTGGAGGCGGAGCCGGTCTTCACCGCCTACGTGGAGCGTCTGGCGGCGCGCCCTGCGCTCCAGCGCGCCGACGCGCGCAACGCCCAGGTCATCGAGGAGCGGGGCCTGACCCCGATGTGAGCGAGCGAGGCGCGGGGTCAGACCAGCGCGCGGATGCGCTGGACGAGCGCGTCGTCGAGGGCGCTCGAGACGACGGCGGCCTCCTTCGCGTCCTCCCAGGGGAGGTCGGGCCACCACTTCTCGGAAGGCAGCGCGCGGCCCAGCTCGACGCTCTCGCCGGGGCGGGGCGTCGTCAGCGTCAGCCCCGTCGCGCGGGCGGCGCGGACGATGCGCTCGATGGGCTCCGTCCAGCCGTGGAGCGCGAGGTTGAAGGTGCCCCAATGCACCGGCAGCACGACCTTCGCGCGCACCATCTCGCAGGCGAGCATGGCCTGCTCCGGTCCGATATGAACGTCGCGCCAGAGGGCGTCGTAGGCGCCGGCCTCCACCATCGCGAGGTCGAAGGGGCCGAGGCGCTCACCGATCTCCGCGAAGCCGGGGAACATGGCCGTGTCCCCGCTGAACCAGACCCGGTGCTCGGCCGTGCGCACGGCCCAGCCGGCCCAGAGCGTCTTGTCGCGGCTCCCGGCGGAGACGCCCCGCCCGGAGAAGTGGCGCGCGGGCGTCGCCGTCAGCTCCATGCCCCGGAGGCGATGGGACTCCCACCAGTCGAGCTCGGTGATCCGCTCCGGGCGCACCCCCCAGAGCTCGAGGTGCGCGCCGACGCCGAGCGGCACGACGAAGGGGAGGTCGAGCGCCGCGAGCTGCACGATGCTGGGGTAGTCGAGGTGATCGTAGTGGTCGTGGGAGATCACGACGGCGTCGAGCGCCGGGAGGTCGCTCAGGGGGAGCGGCGGCGCGTGAAAGCGCTTCGGCCCCGCCCAGGCGAGCGGCGACACGCGCGGGCCGAACACCGGGTCGAGGAGGAGGCGGTGCCCGTCGACCTCGACGAGCGAGGTCGAGTGGCCCAGCCAGGTGACGCGCAGCCCGCCCTCGGGAGGCGCCGCGAACTCGCTCCCCGTGCGGCGGACGATGGGGAGCTCGACCTTGGGCACGCGATGCTTGCTGCCGCCGGTGATGAACTCGCGCATCGCCGACCAGTTCGTCGGGTCTTCGCGCGGGAGCACGTTCACGAAACGACCCTCGCGCCATTGGGGCGACGCCACGAGACGCTCGAGGCGCTCGCCCTCCACGGCGGCGCCCATCGCTGCGGTCCACTTCAGGCTCATGCGAAGACTCTCGTCCTCGCGTCGGGCGGGCACAAGCACGGTGCGGCGACGCACGGGCCAGCCTCCGCCGAGGCGAAGGATGAAGCTCCGCTGGATCGCCGCCCGATCAAGTCGGCGTCGTCCTCGTCGAGACGTTGAAGTCCACGGCGACGGCGTTGATCGTTCGAGCGTCGCTCGCGGAGAGCACGCCGAGGCGGACGTCGGAGAGCGCTCGCCGGGGCACCTCGAGAAGCGCGCCGCCGCCGAGGTGCACGGGAAGGGCCGTGCGAGGGCCCGCGGCGTGTTCCTGCCGGGGCGGTGCTCAGGTTCGTTCAGCCGGCGTCTGCGGCGGCAGCGCGCGCCTCGTTGAGGGCTGCCTGGAGCTTGCTTTCGTCTTCGTGGCTGAGATTCGACTGGACGATGGTGCCGCCGAACCTCTGGATCTCCGGGACGACCTTGTCGGGCGTCGCGCGCCGAACGAGCACGAAGAGGGCGGAGGTCCCGTCACCGAGGCCCTCCGCCACCGTCGTCATCATCGCGTCGTCGATTCCGATGTCGGTCAGCGCTCCGCTCACCGCACCGGCCGCGGCGCCCACGCCCAGACCGAGGAGCGGGTTCATGAAGATGAGGCCAATCAGCGTGCCCCACATCCCGCCTCTCACCGCGCCCGACGCGGTCATGTTCACCGCCTGATGAAGCCTGACCTTTCCTTCCTCGTTCTTTACGGCAACCACCGCGTCCTCGAGGTCGACGAGATAATCCTGCTGGAGCTTTGCCAGCTCGAGCCGCACCTCGTGGGCTCGGTTCATGTCGGGATAACAAATGGCGATGAACGTAGGCATAGGAGTCCTTGCAAGCGGGTGATTGGCGCCCGAAAAGCGCGACCTTCAACGACGTCGAAGCGCGTGGCGTTTCACGCTCCGTGCCTTTCAGGGGTTCACGGGCACGTAGGTACCCAGCACGCCCTCGGCACCACTCGTGTGGAGCGGGAAGTCCTGATCGGCGGTCACGCCCCGGAAAGCGTCCGCCGATGTCCATCGCGCGATGAGCACGTAGGGCGCGGTGTCTCCCCCGACGCGGCGAAGCAACATCGCGCCCACGAAGCCGTCCCGCTGGCCGAACCACTCGCCGGCGAGACGGAACTTCTCCTCCATGTTCTCGTCAGGCCGGGTGATGGGAACGATGGTGATCGCTGCCCCGGGCTCGCGGATGTCCCCGCGGTGTACGGCCCGCTCGTAGGTCCCTACCGCCGCGTCGGGAAGCAGCGCCCGCAACTCCGGCTTCTCCATCGCCGCAGCGAGGTTCGTCGCACGCTCCCAAACGGCGAAGTTGACGTAGGGATGCTCCGACTGCTGTGCCCCGAAGAGCAGGTTCCTTCGGAAGCCCGGCTCCGCGCGGAAGGCCGCGTCGATCGCGTCCCAGCGTTCCGGAACGGCCTGTCCCGTCGCGCGGTCGAAAAAGACAATCGCCACGATGGGGCTCACCCAGCTCGCATGCTCGGCCGCCGGGGTCCCTTCGCCGCGCTCCCCGTCGCAGCCGAGAGCCGTGGCCCACGCCATGAGCAGCGTGAACAGCCCGCGCCCTGTCGCTCGATGCATGCTTTCGGGTGTAGTCGTTCGCCCCCGGGCGCCGGTGTCTCAGCTGCGGCCAATTCCGTATCAATCGCTGCCAGGAGGTCGCGCGCTGCGCCCCCGCTTCCACTGGGCCGGCGTTGCTCCCGTCCAGCGTAGAAACGCCCGGTGGAAGGAATTTCGGGTGGCGTACCCCAGGTCGCGGGCCACGGAGCCAACGGTCGCGTCGGGCGCGGCCAGCGCGGCCTTCGCCCGCCCTTCGAGCGTTCGCTGAGCCAGTTCCCCGAAGCTCGTGCCGTCGGACGCCAAGCGGCGCGCCAGCGTGCGGGCCGAGATCCCGAGCTCGGCGGCCATGGCTTCGACGCCCAGCGCCGCCGGCTGCTTCGCTGCGAGGAGCGCACGCTCGACGCGGCGTCGGGTACCCGGCTGGACGGTCTCGTCCTCGATGGGCTGGCGCAGGATCCCCACCAGCGTGGCGTCCTGCGTACGGAGGCGCGTATCGGCGCCGAGGGTCCAGGCGACCTGGAGCCCGGTGCTACCGCCGTAGTTGGGGGCCACGCCGAAGTACTCGCGATGGGCCCGCTGCGCCGCAGCCGATGGGGGCGCAAAGGGAAAGCGAACCTCCTGCACGGGCGGCGCCTCGAGACAGATCGTGTCCGCGAACGCGACCCAGTGGGCTGCCGCCGACTCCGTCGCGTGCCGTTGAATCAGCTCCGAGCGAACGAGCCAGGTGCTCGTGACGCACAGCCGCTCCCCCGAGCGCTCCACCTGCACCACGAGGCGATCCGAGGCGAGCGACGAGTGCCGTCCCAGCGCTTCAAAGGCCTCCTCCAGGCTCATCGACGCGGTCATCATCGGCCCCAGCAGCGGAATCAACGCGGCCGGGGCCACGGCACCGGAGCGCAGCGCAAAGGACTCGTCTGGGATGCGGCGTCCGAGCGCCGCGAGCAGCCGTTCGACGGCAGCCACGGAAAGGCGACGCGGCTGGCCGGTGACCTCGGACGCGTCGAGCCTCGCCTCGGCCAGCGCCGCGTCGACGTCGACGCCCTGCTTGCGCGCCCAGGCGATCAGATGGACGGCTACGGGGCTCGTAAACCACCCCTCTTCGCCTCGGTCGGTCATGTCCGTGGGTATAGAACCGAACGACGCGTGGCCTCCAGGCTGGCCGAACGTCGCGTCAATGTTGGTGCGCGAGCGGACTACGTCCGGTATCCACAAGTGGTGACGCTGGCTAGCTACGACGAATCGCTCCCGCGGGTTCTCATCGTCGGGGGAGGCTTCGCAGGCCTCGAGGTCGCCAAGGCCCTGCGCGGCGCTCCCGCGAACGTGGCGATTCTCGACCGGGCGAACCACCACGTGTTCCAGCCCCTGCTCTACCAGGTCGCGACCGCATCGCTCTCCTCCGAGAGCATTGCTGCACCCGTCCGCGCGACCCTCCGAGGCCGAGCCGACTGTGGCGTGGTCCTGGTCGATGTGAAAGGCATCGATCCCGACGCGCGGGAGGTGCTCGTGGACGCTGGCCGGGCCCGATACGACTACCTGGTGCTCGCCGCCGGAGTGCGTCACCACTACTTCGGACACCCGGAGTGGGAAGATCGGGCGCCGGGCCTGAAGTCCCTCGCCGACGCACGAGAGATTCGTCGCCGCATGCTCCTCGCGTTCGAGTCGGCGGAGCACGAGGCCGACGAGGCGGCGCGACGGGCAGCGCTGACCTTCGTCATCGTTGGCGGCGGTCCCACGGGCGTCGAGCTCGCTGGCGCGATCAAGAGCATCGCCTCGAAGACCCTGCCCCGCGAGTACGTGAACATCGACACATCGACCTCGCGCGTGGTCCTCCTCGAAGGCGGCCCGCGGGTCCTCGCGTCCTTTCCCGCGGAGCTGAGCGCGCGTGCTCGACGTGATCTCGAGGAGCTCGGCGTCGACGTGCGCGTGAACACCCGCGTCACCCACGTGAGCGACGAAGGCGTCGAGGCCGATGAGGAGCGGATCGCGGCCGCCAGCGTTTTCTGGGCGGCCGGCGTGAAGGCCAGCTCGCTAGGCGCGGACCTCGGGGTGGAGCTCGACCGAGCGGGTCGCGTCCCCGTGAACGCAGACCTCAGCGTGCCGGGTCGGCCGGAAGTGTTCGTCGTCGGTGACATGGCCACGTACACGCCGGCGGGTGCGGAGCGGCCCCTCCCGGGCGTCGCCCAAACCGCGCTCCAGATGGGAAGGCATGTCGGCGAGACGATCCGCCGCGAGCTCGCGGGCGAGGCGCGCGAGACGGCGCGGCGGACGTTCGTCTACCGGGACAAGGGCTCCATGGCCATCATCGGGAAGAACCGCGCGGTCGCGGCCGTGGGAACGCGCCGCTTCACGGGCTTCGTGGCATGGCTGATCTGGGCGTTCGTTCACGTGGCCTTCCTCGTGGGCTTCCGAAACCGTCTTCGCGTGATGCTGAGCTGGAGCTTCTCGTGGCTTCTGAACAGTCATGACGCGCGCGTCATCGTGGACGATGCCCGGCTCGAGGTGACCCGTCCGCATGGGCCGGGCTTCACGCCGACCGAGGCGGCCGAGGCATCCGCGGACGCGGCGGCGCCCTGAAGCGCGCTCGGGACACCCGGCTCCAACCCCATGGCTCGGGGCGTTCACCACCTGCGAAGGCGGGCGCCCCGCCCGGTGTGAGCCACGCGGCACCGCGCTCGCTCGCTGCGTGGTACCCCTCGGTCCATGCATCACGGGGGTCGGGAAGTCGCCCGCGCGCTCGCCGCGGAAGGCGCCACGCACGTCTTCACGCTCTGCGGCGGGCACATCCAGAACATCTACGATGGCTGCCTCGACGAGGGGATCCGCGTCGTCGACGTGCGGCACGAGCAGACCGCCGGGCACGCCGCCGACGGCTGGGCGCGCGTCACGGGCAAGCCCGGCGTCGCCCTCGTCACCGCCGGCCCCGGCGTGACCGACGTCGTCACCGCCGCGGCCAACGCGCATCGCGCCGGCGTGCCGATGCTCATCATCGGGGGCGCCGGGCCGACGGTGAACCAGCACCAGGGCTCGCTCCAGGACATGGACCACGTCGAGCTCATGCGGCCCATCACCAAGTGGTCGGCCCGCGTGAACCAGCGGAACCGCGTCGGCGAGTACGTCCGCATGGCCTTTCGCCATGCGATGACCGGCGTGCCCGGTCCGGTCTTTCTCGAGCTCCCCCTCGACGTCCTGATGATCGGCGGGAAGGAGAAGGACGCGCCCGCCCCGGAGCGCTACCGCGCCCAGTTCCCCGCCGCGCCGGACCCGCGCGCCGTCGAGCGTGCCGCGGCGCTCCTCGCCGAGGCCGAGCGCCCCATGCTCGTCGTCGGCTCACAGCTCCGCTGGTCCGCGGACCGCGGGGCCCTCGCGCGCCTCGTGAAGCGCTTCCCCGTGCCGACCTTCGTGAACGGCATGGCCCGCGGCGCCCTACGGCCGGAGGACCCCTGCTTTCTGAAGCGCACGCGGAGCTGGGCGCTGAAGAAGACCGATCTCCTGCTCCTCTTCGGGACGCCCTTCGACTTCCGCATGAAGTACGGCAAGGCCGTGCACCCGGACGCCAAGGTGGTGCAGGTGGACCTCGATGGCGCCGTCGTCGCGCACAACAAGGAGGTCGACGTCGGCGCCGTGGGCGACACGGGCCTCTTCCTCGCCGGCCTCGAGGCGGCGCTCCCCGAGCGCGCCCCCACGGGCTGGCTCGCCGAGGTGCGCGCGGAGGAGACCACCAAGCTCGACGCCATGGCCGCCGAGATGGGCTCGGACGCCGACCCGCCGAACCCGCTCCGGGTCTGCGCCGAGGTCGCGCGCTTCGTCGAGGACGACAGCGTGGTCGTCGGCGACGGCGGGGACTTCGTGGCGACGGCGGCCTACACGCTGCCGGTCCGCTGGCCCGGCGTGTGGATGGACCCGGGGCCCCTCGGGACCCTCGGCGTCGGGCCCGGCTACGCCATGGCCGCGAAGCTCGCCCGGCCCGGCGCGCGGGTCATCCTCATGTACGGCGACGGCTCCTTCGGCCTCCACGGCCTCGAGTTCGAGGCCTTCGCGCGCCAGGGCATCAAGGTCGTCGGCGTGGTCGGTAACGACGCCGGCTGGACGCAGATCCTCCGCGGCCAGCGGCAGATCTTCGGCGAGGACCGCGTCGTCGCGACGCAGCTCGCGCATACGCGCTACGACCGGGTCGTAGAGGCCTGTGGCGGGCGCGGCTTCTGGGTCGAGAGCTGTGAAGGGCTCCGCCCGGCACTGGAAGAGGCCTTCGCCTGCCCCGAGCCGGCGCTCGTGAACGTGAAGATCGGCGCGAGCGACTTCCGGAAGGGCGCCATCAGCGTGTAGGTAGCGCTGATCCTCCCCGTGCAGCTTTCCTCTCACGCCTGCTGAATCTCCCCGTCCCCAGCCCCGTCCCAGCGTCGCCCATGCTCCGCCTCGCCCTCGCCACCTTCTTCGCGGCTGCCACCGCGCTCCCTGGCCTCGCCGCCGCCCAGGACCTCGCCCAGCTCGAGGCCGCCGCGCGGGCTGACCGCCGCGACGCGGACGCCCAGGTCGCCTACGGCCACGCGCTCTTGCGCGCCGCCCGCTACCGCGACGCCTACCGCGTCCTCCACGACGCGGCGCGGCTCCGGGGCAACACCCTCGAGGCGCATTTCGACGCCGCGCGGGCCGCCTTCGCCGAGGGCGATTACCGCCGCTCGCGCGCGGCCTGCCAGCAGCTCGAGCGCCGCGGCCGTCAGGAGACGCTGACGAAGGTCTGCCGGGCGCGGGCCTTCCTCGTGTGGAACCGCGCGGGCCGGGCCTTCGAGGAGCTCGAGGCCGCCCTCGCCCAGGACCCGAACGCCTTCGAGGTGCAGCTCGCGCTCGGCGACGCGCACCGCCTCCGTGCGAGCACGAGCGAGAGCGAGGCCGCCTACCAGGCCGCCATCCGCCTCGACGGCTCCCGCTACGAGGCCCAGTTCGGCCTCGGTCTCCTCTACGCGAACGCGCGCCGCGAGGCCGACGCGCTCCGGGCCTTCGAGGCCGCCTACCGCCTCGAGCCGAACGACCCGGCGCTTCTCTTCGAGCTCGGGACGCGCAAGGAAGGCGCCGAGGCGCAGCGCCTCCTGACCCGCGCCGTGGGCTTCCGCCCCGACATGGTCCGGGCCCACGAGGCCCTCGGGGACCTCGCGCTCGCGGCGAACGAAGACGCGGCGGCGACCGCGTCCTACGAGGCGGCGCTCGCGGCGAGCGACGAGAGCGCGCCGGCGCACTACGGCCTCGGCGTGGTCGACTACCGCGCCGGGCGCATCGAGGAGGCGCGGACGAAGCTCGAGCGCGCCATCGAGCTCGTGCCGAACTTCCTCGAGGCCGTGCTCCTCCTCGGGCAGATCCAGGAGCAGACGGGCCAGACCGACGAGGCCTACGAGAGCTACCGCCTGGCGAGCAACATCGACCTCCAGAACCCCGCGGGCCGGCTCCACGGCGCGCGCCTGGCCATCTCCGAAGGGCGGGCGACGAAGGCCATTGGCCTCCTCGACCCGGTGATCCAGCGCCAGCCGAACCTCGGGGCCGCCCTCGCGCTCTACGGCGACGCCTGGCGCATCCGTCGCAATCGCGAGGAGGCCATCCGCTACTACGAGCGCGCCCTCTCGCAGGGCACCGGCGACTTCGACCGCCAAGCGACGCAGCGCTCCCTCGACGAGGTCCGCAACCAGACCGGGCCCCGGCGCCTCCAGCGCGCGACGGTCCGCTGAGCGACCGGGGGAATCAGCGCGTGGGCTCGGACGCTCTTCGAACGATGCGCGCTTTGCCTCCGCCGCCGGAAAGGGCTAGCTCGTCCGCGATGCGGCGCCTCCCGCGGATGATCACGTTCCTTGCGCTCGGCCTCGCCGGCTGCGCGGGCACCGGCTCGGCCTCCGGCGGAGCCGAGGAGCCCTCCTCCCTCGCCTACGGCCGGGACGCGCAGGAGCTCTACGAGAACGCGCTCCTCGCCTTCCGCCGGGACCGCTGCATCGACGCGGAGCCGGCCTTCGGCAAGATCCGCCGCGAGTACCCCTACAGCCGCTTCGCGGCGCTCGCCGAGCTCCGCATCGCGGACTGCAAGTACAAGGCGGAGAGCTTCGCGGAGGCCATCTCCGCGTACCGGAACTTCGTGCGCTTCCGGCCCTCGCACGCGCAGATCCCCTACGCCCGCTTCCGCATCGCCGATTCCCATTTCCGCCAGATCCCGTCGGAGTGGCTGCTCTCGCCGCCGGTGTACGAGCGGGACCAGCGGGACACGCAGGAGGCGCTCCGGCAGCTCCGCCGCTTCCTCCTCGACTTCCCGAACGACGAGCGGGGCGCCGAGGTCCGGGAGATGATCGACGGCTGCCTCCGCATCCTCGCGGAGCACGAGCTCTACGTCGCGCGCTTCTACCTGGCCCGGGACCACTACCCGGCGACGGTGCTCCGGCTGCGCACGCTGCTCACGGCCTACGAGGGGAGCGGCGTCGAGCCGGACGCGCTCCTGCTGCTCGGGCGGACCTACCTCCGCATGGACGAGAGCGGCGAGGCCCAGGCGGCCTTCCAGGAGCTCGTCGACCGTTTCCCGGAGAGCGACCAGGCCGGGGACGCCCGCCGCGAGCTCCGCCGCCTCGAGGGCTGAGCCGCCGAAACCCGAAGGCCTGATCCTGACAGGCTTTTCTTTGGTTCGGGGCCTGGCGGCGCGATAGATTGCCGGGCCCGCCATGGACGACCGCACGAAGCAGCTCCTCGCGCTCGGCCGAGAGCACTACGAGAAGCGCGAGTTCGACCGGGCGGAGCATTACCTCGACCAGGTCGTGGGGCGGGACGCGGCCTTCGCCGACGTGCACAACATGCTCGGCGTCATCCACCACGACCGCGGGCAGTTCGAGGAGGCGCAGGGCGACTTCGAGAAGGCCCTCGAGATCAACCCTCGCTACACCGAGGCGGCCCTGAACCTGGCGGTCACCTACAACGACCTCGGGCGCTACGACGAGGCCAAGGCCATCTACCAGGAGGCCATGACCCGCGGGCAGGAGGCCCCGGGGAAGCTCGACCCCTTCGTGAAGGGGAAGATCGCGAACCTGCACGCCGACGTCGCCCAGGCCTACGAGGACGTCGGGCTGATGACCGAGGCGACGCACGAGTACCGGAAGGCCGTGCTGCTCTGCCCGCATTTCGCGGATCTCCGCCTCCGCCTCGCGAACCTCTACCGGACGCAGGGGGACCTCGAGGCCGCGCGCTTCGAGCTGAGCGAGGCCGTGACGCACAAGCCCGGCTACGTGCCCGCGCGCGTCTCCCTGGGCGTGGTGCTCCTCGCCCTCGGGAAGGCCAAGGAGGCCATCGAGGCCTGGGAGCGCGCCCTCGAGGACGACCCGGGGAACAAGTCCGCGGAGATGTACCTCCGCATGGCGACGGCCGAGCAGAGCTGACGCGGCCGCGCCCTGCCTTGCCTACGAGGCCCGGCGGCCTAAGGTCCGCCAGCCATGGCCAAGGTCCGCTTCGAGCCCTCCTCCTTCGAGACCACCGTCACGCCGGGCACGGCTCTGCTGGACGTGACGGACGAGCACCCGGACGCGGACGTGCCCTACTCCTGCCGCTCGGCGAGCTGCGGGACCTGCCGGGTGGAGGTCGTCGAGGGCGCGGACGCCATGCTCCCGGCGGAGGACGACGAGCTCGACGTTCTCGAGATCTTCGGCGACGAGCCCGGCGTGCGCCTCTGCTGCCAGCTCACGCTCGCCAAGGAGACCGACCAGATCGTGCTCCGCGTCGTCGACCCCGCCTGAGGCGCCTCACGCGCCTCGAAGGGAGCTGTTGCACTTTTCGAGTTCGGCTCTCCGACCGGCCTCATCCGGAGCAGAATGGGGCGTTGCCCCCGGCGCGTGACGGAGTGAGGGTCCGGCGGTGGCTTCGCGCACCGTGCTCCTGCTGGACGACGACGCGGCCTTCCGGTCCGCCGTCCGGGAGCCGCTCGAGGCGCGTGATATCGAGGTGGTCGAGGCGATCAAGGGCCGCGACGCCTACCGGCTGATCGACGAGGTCGAGCCCTCGGCGCTCATCGTCGACGGGCTCCTGCCGGACACGAACGGCGTGAAATGGCTAGAGACGGTCCGCCGCGGGGGCATCGACGTACCCGCCATCTTCGTCTCCGCGTTCTATCGGGACCTCGACTCCTACAAGAAGCTCAAGGCGCTGGGCGTCGACTCGGTGCTTCACAAGCCCCTCGACCCCGAGGAGCTCGCCAAGAAGGTCGCGGACCTCTTCGACGCGCGCGGGGAGATCCGCGAGGAGAGCATCCCGATCATCGACGTCGACCTGCTCGAGGCGGCCGGCGACGTCAGCAGCGGGAATCACGAGCCCCTGAAGCTCGAGGCGGCGGGCGACGTCAGCAGCGGGAGGCACGAGCCTCTGAAGCTCGAGCCCGAGCCGCTGCGCCTCGACATCGAGGAAGAGGAGTCGCTCACGCAGGTCGACGAGGACGTCGGCTACGAGCCACCGGGCTCCTCGAGCATGCCCCCGGCGAACGAGGACGCGGTGGTGGACGAGGTGACGGCGGACATGCCGCCGCTCCCGCCCCTCGAGGACCTCCCGCGGCCCGGCGACGCCCCGACGTCCATCGACCTCGCGGAGCCCTTCGACTGGGAGCCCAAGACGACGCCGGTGCCGCCGGAGCGCGTCCTCGGCCTGCCGGACGCCTCGACCTCGTCGGCGGGCGCGCTCCGCGCGCTCCCGCCGCGCGACCTGGACGGCTCCATGGCCATCCGGCGCTCGGCGATCCCGGCGCCCTCGGACGACTCTCGGGCGGCGGCGGCGCGGGTGCGCGAGACGAGCCTCCGCTCGCGGAGCAGCCGGCTCCTCGGCCCCCGGCTCCTCGTCGTCGAGCGGGACCCGGCCGTCGTGGACTACGTCGCCGGGGCCCTCGCGGACACGCTCGTGCAGATCGAGGTGGCGCGGGAGCTCGGGGAGGCCTCGGAGCTCGCGACGCGCGTGGACGCCGCGCTCCTCGGCGTATCCACGGCCGACCAGGCAACCGGGGACGCGCCGGAGGTGGCCCTCGCGCAGCTCCGGGCGGACGCGCCCGAGCTCCCCATCGGCTTCTTCGCCCTCGAGGAGAGCGACGCGCTCCGCTACCGGGCCGCTGCGTCGGGCGCGGACCTCTACGTCGCGCATCCCCTCGGAGCCCTGGAGCTCGAGCGCGCCGTGTTCCGCCTCGAGGCGCGGGGCGAGGGCCGCCCGCTTCGCATGGTCGCGCTCGCCGACGGGGGCGGGGCCGACGAGGTCGGCGACGCGCTCGCCCAGCGCGGCGTCGCCGTGCAGCGCTACGAGGCGCTCTCGAACGTGCTCCGCGGGCTCGGTCGCGAGCGCCCCCACCTCGTGCTCCTCGGCCACGAGGACGCGGTGCAGACCATTCGCCTCCTCCGCATGGCCGACGGCGGGGACGACGTCGCCCTCGTCGTCGTCCGCCCGGACGCGAGCCGGACCGATTGGGATCCGTGCATGGCGGCCGGGGCCGACGACGTGATCTCGACGGGTGCGGACGCGGCCGAGCGCGCCCTCGCGCGGGCCCGGACCATCCGCGAGCGCCGGCGCCAGGCCGTCGACGCG
>JBCDGX010000039.1:0-16073 GCA_038750805.1 Myxococcota bacterium | reverse complement strand
GGCCGGCCCTCGCCATACCAGCGCGCGACGACCACGCCCGCCGCGGCCGAGAGGGCGAAGGCGAGGAGCCCGCGGGCGGCCGCGCTCACCCCCGCGCGGCCTCAGCCCTGGCGCTTCAGGTAGGTGTTCGTGAACTCGGCGCTCTGGTCGTAGGAGCGCTCGATCTCCTTCGAGGCGAAGGTCTCCACGAGCTTTCCGATGCCGAAGATCGTGCAGCCGACCTCGAAGTGCACGATGCGCGTGCACTTCCCCTCGCCGGCGGGCGGGACCTCCATGAAGCCGTTCACGCTGATCTTGTTGGCGAAGGTGTGGGGGACGACGTGGAAGGTGTACTTCCGCGTGTCGCCGCTGCCCTGCATGGTCCCGTTCTCGTCGAAGCCGATGCTCTCGCCGATGACCCTCTTGATCGGCCCGGGGAGGTCGACCTTCGGCGTGATGGTGGCCTCGCGGACGCCGCCCTCGGGATCGTTCTTCCGGATCGCGTAGCCGTAGCCGAGCAGGTCGCCGTAGAGCGCCTGGTTGAAGGCCGGGTCCCAGAGGACCGCCTCCCAGAAGCGATCGGGGGTGCAGTCGATCGTGTGCCGCACGGTGAACTTCCGCATGGCCGGGCCAGTTAGCACATCCGCGCCGCGTTGGGGCGCCGGCCCGCTCAGGGCGTGAAGCGGAGGACGACGACGGTGATGTTGTCCTCGCCGCCGTGCTCGTTCGCCGCCGCGACCAGTCGTTCCGCCGCCGTCTCCATGTCGGAGCCGGAGGCGTCGACGATGCCGAGGAGCTGCTCGTCCGTGATCATGCCGCTCAGCCCGTCCGAGCAGAGCACGTAGACGTCGCCGGGCTTCGGCTCGTCCGGGACCATGTCCACGGCCACCGAGTCCTGCATCCCGAGGGCCCGCGTGATCACGTTCTTCGGGAGCTCCTCCTTCTGCGCCTCGGTCATGTCGGGCATGACCAAGAGGTAATCGTTGAGGAGCGAGTGATCGCGCGTGAGCTGGGTGATCTCGTTTTTGCGGATGCGGTAGGCCCGGCTGTCGCCGACGTGGGCGACGTAGAGCTTGTCCTTCTCCTTCGAGAAGAGCGCGCCCACCACCGTGGTGCCCATGCCGTGCACCTCGCGGTGCTTGATGGACGCTTCGAAGATCTTCCGGTTCGCGAGCTTGATGCCCGTGATCAGACGGTTCTCGTCGACGCTCAAGTGCGGATCGAAGCTGAAGGGCCAGGTCGCGTCTTCGTTGGCCGTGGCCTGGAAGAAGCTCGCGATGGCGTGGGTGGCCATCTTCGAGGCGACGTCACCAGCGCGGTGTCCGCCCATGCCGTCGGCGACGATGAACAGCCGATGATCCGGAAGGATGCAAAAGCTGTCCTCGTTGTGCTCCCGCTGGAGCCCGACGTCGGAGAGTCCTGCGGCGAGGAAGTTCATGAGCGACGGTCCGGGAACGCTCCCCCGGCGACCGGTTGGTGTCAAGGGATGTGATGGGGGGGTACGGCGGGCGGCGGCGGCGCTGAGGTGGCCGCTGAGGAGGCCGAGGAAACGGGGGTGGGCGGATGGCACGAGCTCCTCCATCGGCAGACGCAATCGTCGCCCGACCGAGAGGCCTCGCGCGGCGAAATCGGGTCAGCGAGATCGGGGTCGCGACGAGGAAGGCGTTCGGCGGATTGTCGTCCGCACCGGCGATTTGAGTGACCGACCATCGGCCAGCGGGCCGTTGACAGGACGAAGGGTCTACCCGAAAGCTCGGGGGGTGCTCTTTCGTGTTGGCCTCGCCGCGCTCCTCGCCGTCCCGGGGCTCCTCGGGTGCGCGAAAAGCGTCGTTACCGGAAGCGCTGGCGAGGGGGTACTCGCGGATGCTGGAGCGGCCGACGACGGCGCTCTCCCACGCGCTCCGGCCGACGGCGCTCCAGCCGACGGCTTCACGGATGGTGTTGCCTCTGGCCGCGACGTCGCGCTGCGAGATGGCAGCGTAGGCGAGGCCCCTTGCGTGGCGGTCCCTCCCACGCCGCTTGGCATCCGGCTCCGGTCGCAAGCCAACGCGCAGCTGGCCTTCGACGGGGAGGGCTTCGGGCTGGTGTTCGCCGAAGGGCCGGACGGCGGGTGTCGCACCGGCGGCCTCTGGTGGGCGCGCCTCGATGCCCAGGGGGCCTTCATCGACCGGCCCGAGCGCCTGCTGCCCGTCGAAGACGCGCTCGGGCTTTCGCTGACCCAGCTCCACTTCTGGAACGACGCCTTCTGGGTGGTCCATAGCCACGTGGTGAGCGGTCGCGACGCAACGTTCGAGCTGCTCAGGCTGGACCGTGAGGGGTCCTTGACCGACCGCTTCGGGCTGCCCTTCGGGGCTGCGTACTCGGTCATCGGGCCTCGGGGGCTGCTCCTCGCCTCCCTCGTCCCGTCCGACGCGCTCGTCCGCCTCGCGCTCGTAGGACCGGACGGCGTCGTCAGCCGGACGACGGAGCTCACGGGGTTCGTCGACGCCGGGACCCGGCACATCGCCATCGGCGCGGCCGGCGAGGGCTTCGTGATCGCCGCCGAGCAAGTCCTCGGGATGGGCGCCGCGTCGTGGTCGCGGCTCGACGTGATGACCCTCGATGCCGAGGGGCGCCCGACGGGTCCTGTACGGCGGTCGGAGCGGCTCGAGCGAACCGGCTTCGTCACCGGCGGCCCCGCCGTCGTCGCGAGCGACGAGGGCGCTTCGGTGTACTTTGCCCTGGGAGGCGCATCGAGCGGGCGCCGCGCGGTTCGGCGCCTCGCCGTCAACGCCGACGGGACGCTCGGACCCCTCACCAACGTGAGCCCCGTCGAGGACGGTCCTCTCTACCCACGTGCCGCTGCGGCCGGGGAAGTGACGGGGCTCCTTTGGAGGCGGCGCGAGCAAGCGCTCGTGTTCCGGGCGCTCGACGCGAACGGCCGGCCGACCTCCGCGCCCCGCATGCTCTACGAGGGCTCGACCTGGCACGGCTGCGGCCCCGCCCTGGACAATCCTCATCTCATCCCGACGGGGCCCGGAGGCTTTGCGTTCCTGACGCCGGAAGGGGATTCCGGGCAGCTGCTCTTCGGACGCCTCTGCGAGTGACCGACCTCGCGCGCATCGTGGGTACGCCTTGGTAGCGTCGCGCGCATGAGCACGCCCAAGACGAGCTTTCGGGTCACGGTCATCGGGGGTGACGGCATCGGGCCGGAGGTGACGGCGGTCGGCGCCGACGTGCTCCGGACGCTGGCCGAGCTTCGGGGCTGGGACCTGGCGCTCGACGTCCAGGACCTCGGCGCGGACCGCTACCTCCGGGACGGGACGACCTTCCCCGAAGAGGTCGCCGCGGACATCCGCGACCGCTCGGACGCCGTGCTCCTCGGCGCGCTCGGGGACCCGCGGGTTCCGGGGAACGAGCACGCGCGGGACATCCTCTTCGGGCTCCGCTTCGGCCTCGACCTCTATTGCAACGTGCGACCGGTGCAATGCCTCCACGAGCGGCTCCTGCCGCTCAAGCGCTTCGAGCCGGCGGACGTGGACTTCACGGTGTTCCGGGAAAACACCGAGGGCATCTACGTGGGCATGGGCGGGCACTTCAAGAAGGGCACGCCGGACGAGATCGCCATCCAGGAGGACGTGAACAGCCGGAAGGGGGTCGAGCGCGTCATCCGGGCGGCCTTCGCGCACGCGGAGCGCACCGGCGCCGGGTCGGTGCACATGGCGGACAAGCACAACGCCATGGTCCACGCGCACGAGCTCTGGCATCGCGTGTTCAAGGAGGTGGCCGCCGAGCATCCGGGCCTCGAGGCGCATCACGTCTACGTGGACGCGCTCTGCCTCTACCTCGTGCAGGACCCGCGGCCCTTCGAGGTGATCGTCACCTGCAACCTCTTCGGGGACATCGTCACGGACCTCGCGGCGGGACTCCAGGGCGGCATGGGTATGGCGGCGAGCGCGAACGTGCGGCCGGCGAGCGCCGACGGGACGGGCCCGCGCTGCGCTGGGCTCTTCGAGCCGGTGCACGGGAGCGCGCCCCCGCTCGCCGGGAAGGACGTGGCGAACCCTTTCGCGACGGTGCTCACCGTCGGGCAGCTCCTGATGCACCTTGGCCACCCCGCCGAGGAGGCGCGGCTCCGCGGCCTCGTCGAGCGCGGGCTCCGCGAGGGGAACTGCACGCGGGACGTCGGAGGCGAGCTCGGGACAAAGGCCTTGGGCGCGTGGGTCTGCGAGCAGCTCCGCGCCGAGGGCTGAACAACGTCCGGGGCGCGGGGGCGACATAAGGCACGTGAAGGGCAACGGGCGAAAGCGCGGGCGATGGGTCCTCGAGTTGGTCGTGGTCCTGGCCATCGTCGCCGGCGCGCGGAGCTTCCAGGCGCGGCACGCCGCGGCGGGACCGGCCCCCGAGCTCGCGGGCGTGCTCGCGGGGGGCGGGACGGCGAGCCTCTCGGAGACGCTCGCGGCGAGCGAAGGGCCCGTGCTCGTGCACTTCTGGGCCACCTGGTGTGGGGTGTGCCGCGCGGAGGAAGGCGGCATCGCGAGCTTCGCCGAGGACTACCCGACGCTGACGGTCGCGGCGCGCTCGGGGCCGCCCGAAGAAGTCGCGGAGTACCTCGTCGAGCGCGAGCGCAGCTTCCCCACCGTGGTGGACCAAGGCGGCGTGCTCGCCGCGCGCTGGGGCGTCGGCGCCTACCCGACGAGCTTCCTGGTCGCGCCGGACGGGACCATCGCCAGCGTGGACGTGGGCTTCACGCCCGGTCGCTTCCTCCGCCTCCGCCGCTGGCTCGCGAGCTTCTGAGCCCGCGCGGGCACCAGATGGCACGGCGGGTGCACATCTGAGCCGGCAGCGCGGAAACGTCGCAGGTTGGCACAACCCGGACGGTCCCGCGCGACGACTCCGAAGTGCGGGCCACCGGGGCCCGGAAGGAAGCGACGCCGATGCGAACGAGCCTCCCCCTCATGCTGACGATCCTCCTCGGTCTCTTCGCCGGATGCGCGGGAGCGGGCGAGCCGCCGCCCGACGGCCGACAGGACATGCTCCAGCTCCGCTGGACCGGCGACGAGCCGGTGACGCTCGGCCCGGACGCCTTCGTGGGGCGGCAGGCCCTCGACCCCATCCACGGGCCGCCCGTGGGCATCGCCGTGCAGCCGGACACGGGCCGGCGCCTCGTGCTCACGTCCTTCGGGGTGCTTCAGGACCTCGATACGGAGGAGCTGCTGCCGAGCCTCGAGGAGCCGAACGGCGGCGCCCTCGGGGACATCGTGGGGCTCGGCGACGGGCTGCTCGCGGTGACCGGCATGAACGACGGCTACCTGGTGAGCACGTCGGACGGCGTCCTGCGCCAGCACTTCTGCTTCCTGCCGGGCTGGCAGGAGAACGACCCCGGCCTCCAGGACCCCATGCAGCTCGCGCGCGCCCTCGGCTTCGACGCGGAGCGCGAGCGCCTCTACGCGCAGCCGCGCATGTGGGAGAACGGCGGCTTCGGGCCGCTCACTGACTCCTTCCTCTCGTCCTACGCGCTCAGCGACGGCGCCGACCTCACCTGGTGGAACATGCCCAGCACCGAGGTCGAGGCCGGGGGCATGATCGTCCTCGACGCCGGTCCTAACGACATGGGCCGCGACGCGCCGACGCTCCTCCTCTCCGTCGGAATGACCTTCGCGCGCCTCGACGGGGTGACCGGCGAGCTCGAGCCCTTCGCGCGCATCGCGCCCGAGGCCGGCATCCTCGACGTCGCCGGCATGGCCTACGACGCGCCGAACGACGCGGTGCTGATCGCCGCGGTCGAAGCGGACGGCGCCAGCGTGCGCAGCCTCCCGCTGGCCGCGCTGGGCCTCTAGCAGGCGCGATTCCCCCTCCTGCCGGGGAAGACTTCGGGCACGTCGCGCGTAAGGACGACGACGGCGCCGGGGACCCGGCGGGAGGAGTCAGAGCATGCGTAAGTCGACCGCCGCGATCGCGGCGTTGGTGATGGCCATGGGTTGTGGCGATGACGGAGACACGACCTTCAGCTCGGGGATCGCGGCGGAGCGACCGCTGACGTCGCTCTCCGACGCCGAAGCGCGGGACCTCTGCATCGCCGTCGGGAACGAGGCCAACGATGTCTTTCGCTCCATCGACGTGTGCACGTTCCTCGGGCTCGTGTTCTCGGAAGGCGACGTGGCCAGCTGCAACGAGACGGCCAACGCGTGCCGCATGGGAGAGACGCCGGCGGACCCCTTCGAGCTCGACGACCCCGTGGTCGAATGCATGAACACGAGCGCGGCGGAGGTCGCAGGCTGTGACGCGACCGTCGCGGAGTTCGAGGCCTGCGTGAACGAAGCGCTCGGCCAGCTCGAGGCCTTCGCGGCCGCCGTCAGCTGCGCCAACGCGGCGACCGACGTCGGTCTCCCGGACGAGCCCTTCACGGGCGCGGCCTGCCGGGCACTCGGGGACGAGTGCCTGATGATCGTCGAGGACGACATGCCCGTCGCCCCTCCGATGCCCTGAGCCGAGCCCGGCTCACTCGTTGCGGAAGAGCGCGAGGGGCAGCGCGACGATCTCCTGGGTCGCCAGCACGAGGAGCGTTTCCGCGGCCTCGTCCACGGCGAGCGCGCCGACGTGGCCCACGTCGATGGACGTGAGGTCCACGGAGGGCGTGAGCGTCGCCGCCTCGCCGTCGAAGATCTGCAGGTGCGGGCCGCGGGAGAGCGTGGCCGGGTAGGCCAGGAGCAGCCTCGGAGCGTCGCGCTCGCCGTCGCCCGGGCCCGGCGAGAGCACGACCATGCCCGTCGCGCGCGGGACCGGGCGCGGCATGCGGTACCAGGTCCGCTCGGCCCCGTCGCTCAGCGCGTAGGACGAGAGGAAGCCTTCGAGCACCGTGCCCGCCTCGGTCTCTCCGTCGGTCTGCGGCTGGGCGTAGAGGCGGTCGTGGGTGCGATCAAGCGCCAGCGCGTCGGAGCGCTGAACGATGGCGTCGAACTGCGGCTCCATCCACGTCGGGAGGAAGCAAAAGTGCTGCGTGAGCTCCCCGGTGGAGAGGACGGCGAGGAAGCCATCGTTGAGCGCCGTGAGCGCGAGGAGCCCGGGCCCGACCCACACCGCGTCGCCGAACCCGAACCTTCGTTCGGGTGCCTCGAAGACCTGAACGACCTCGTCGGTCGAAGCGATGAGGACCTCTCCGCTCCGGCGGACCACGAGGCGGTACCCCGTCTCGGGATCCACGACCAACCCCACGGCGCCGACGGGCGCCGGCGTCCGCTCGACCACGTCGGCTTCCGTGAGGGCGCGGAGCGGGGAGTCGACCGGCGTGACGTCGTGAACGACGAGCTCACCGAAGGAGGCGCCCGGCGCGACGACGGCGGTGGCCGGCGGTCGAGGCTCGAGCGCCGCGTCGGCGCAGGCGATCGCCATCCAAAGCCCCGCGCAAACCCATCTCATACCGAAGAGTCTGCCTCACGGCCGGCATCCTGAACACCGCACCGCACGAACGACGCGCTCTTCGCGGGACGGAGCTGGGCGCTTGGTCGCGACGCGAAGCGAGCGGCATTCGCCCGGACATCTGTCCGGTCACGCGTCCGGCGGACGCCTGACCGCCGGTCAGTGTTCGGACGCAGGGTCAGCGAAAGCGCAACGATTTCGGCTGAGCCGGGGTTGGATCGAGGTTTGCTCTGGGTAGCGGCGAGCGCCTGGTGGACGCGCTCAGAGAAAGAGACCTCCGAGATGTCCTTCGACCACGACCTCCTCTCCCACGACGGCGACGCCCCCGAAGCGGTGGACGCCCGGGAGCCCCTCGCCGACCGGGCCACGCTCCTCGACCTCGAGGACGCGCTCTTCCGCTACGCCCGGCGCCGCGTCGCCAGCGACGAGATCGCCCGGGACCTCGTGCAGGAGACCTGGCTCGCGGGCCTGAGCTCCATCGACCGCTTCGCCGGGCGCGCCAGCCTGAAGACCTGGCTGACGGCCATCCTGCGCCGGAAGATCGCCGACGTGTACCGGGGCCGGAAGCCCACGACGAGCCTCGCCGACGTGGAGAACGTGCTCACGACGGCGAACGACCCCTTCACGGCGCAGCTCGACGCGCGCCGCCGCACCGAGCGTGTTCTGGAAGCGCTCCCGAAGCTCACCCCGCGCGAGCGCGAGGCCGTCGAGCTCTGCGGGCTCGAGGACCTCGCCCGCGAGGAGGCGGCCGACATCATGGGCCTCAGCCGCCCCTGCCTGCGAGTCACCCTGTGCCGCGGCCGGAAGCGTCTGCGCGAGGCGGTGGACGTCGCGGCGTGATCAGAGCGGGCGCTTGAAGCAGAGGTAGGGAGTGACGGCCTCCGCCGGCGGCGGTGGCGAGTTCCCATCCCTGAGCGCCCAACTCGTTCATCCCCGCGGCGAGATCCCCGGCCCCGCGCCGCCGCTCGCCCTCGTCGAAGGGAGACCCGGGTAGGCTCACGCCAATGAAGCGCCACCTATGCCGGCTCTCGCCGCGCCGAGCGTCATCGCGAGCGCGGAGCTGAGTCGGACCCTCGAGGCCCCGGGGGCCGGCGGGGGAACCGCACTCCTCGAGCTCGAGTCCTTCGAGAGCGAGCCGGTGGCGCTGGCCTACCCGCTCGCGCCGGGGGAGAGCGCCACGCTGGAGCTGCGCATGCGCTGAGCCTTGGCTGCGGCGCGCCCGCGGTTGATCCTCGGCGGCGATGCTCCGCTCGCTCGCCTTCGCCGCGGCCCTGGTCCTTCCCTCCCTCGCCCTGGCCGGCAACGGCGACGCCGTGCCCGTGTCCAACGAAGCCGCGCTGATGGGGCAGGCGGCGGTCGCCAACGGCACCGGAGCCGCGGCGATGTACTACAACCCGGCGCTCCTCGGGCGCCTCGAGCAGTCCCGGGCGGACGTGACCGGGTCGGCGTTCCATCTCCGGATCTCCGAGAGTCAGGACCTGCTCATCGCGGACGACGCGACCATCCGCGTGCGGAACACGGAGATTGTGTCCATCCCGAGCGCGCTCGCGTATGCGCGGCCGATCGGGGACGACTGGCGCATCGGCTTCGGGGTGTTCTCGCCGATCGCGCAGGACCTCGAGCTTCGCGTCGCCGAGACGCTCGTCGAAGGGGAGAGCGAGGGTTCGCTGAGGATCACGCTCCTCGACGAGACGGCGGTGTACGTCGGCGTGCTCTCGGTGGCGCGCCGACTCCAGCCGGGACTCTGGCTCGGCGCGGCGCTGAACGGCATCTACAGCCAGTCGAACCAGAACTACTTTCAGACGGGGCGCCTCTCGGACCCGACGGGGAGCCTCGTCGTGGGCATCGAGCAGCAGACCGAGCTCGCCTTTGGCGGGGTCTCGGCGCAGCTCGGGCTGACCTGGGAGGCGTCGCCGCGGGTGACGCTCGCCGGGACGATCACCTCCCCGATCCTCGCGCTGGCCGTGGTGGGCTCGGTGCGGGGGGTCGAGGGCTTCGGAGGCGGCGGAACGGACGGCGGCGGCTCGTCCCTCGAGCCCTTCCGCGTGGACCTGCCCCCGGCGCGCGTCGGGCCCATCGACGGCGTGGGGTTTCGCGCCGGCGCCGAAATCCGGCCCACACCCGCGCTTCGCCTCGCCCTCGACGGGGAGGTGCGGACCCGCATGCGGAACGCGGATCTCGGCGTCGATGTGGACGCGTTCTGGAACCTGCGCGTGGGCCTCGAAGGGCGCGTGGCCGAGGAGTTCTGGCTGGCCGGCGGCCTCTTCACGGACCGCCAAGGAAACAAGGGCATCGAGGACTTCGCGGTGGCCCAGATCGACTTCTGGGGCTTCACCGCCGGCGCGCGCTGGCAGACCGGCTATCGCCTCGCCGAGGACGAGGAGCGCGATCGCGTGACCTTCGGGAGCGTGCTCGCGTTCCGCTACGCCTACGGCCGCGGCAACGTCGGCGGCATCCGCGCGGACCTTCAGGCGACCAACGACGCGGACGCGCTAACCCTCCACCTGGCCGAGCTCCGCCAGCACGAGCTCGGCGTCCACATCGGGGCGTGGACGGCGTTCTGAGCGGCGACGACCGTCGCATCACGAAGCATTCCCTTCGAAGAAGGTACGAACCGCGGGCTCCAGGCGGGCGAGGGAGGCGACGGCGAGCTTCCGCCACTTCGTGCCGCGGGCGAGAAGCTCCATCCACTGGTCGAGCGTCTCTTCCGGTTGGTCCTGGATGAGAACGCTGAGGAGGGCTTCCGCCTGCGCGAGGTCCTTCGCGCGCTTCGACCGGTCGGCGCCGCGGCGTCGCTGGGCCACCAGGAGCTTGTGGAGAGCGTAGCGACCGGGCGAGGGCACCCGAACCAATACGCCGGTCTCCCGAAGCAAGGCGGCGGGCTCGGCATCCTGGAGAAGGAAGTCCAGAAAACGCAGAGGCGTGGCATGTGCGCCGAGCGCGGGGAGGGCGACCGGCGCGCTTCGCTCCGGACCCGTGTTCGGGGTGAGGAGCTCGACCGAGAGATCCTCGCCCGCGAGGCTCCACCGAGTCGGGACCGGCGGTCGCTCGAACCCGGGCACCGGCTCGAAACGGGGATCGACGCCACGAAGGAGCGCTTCGAGGTCGGGACGAATCCTCGCCCCGTGTGGCACGCCCAGGCTCACCGCCATGCCCTGGGCGAGGTCGATGTCCGACGTGACGGCGGCCGCCTCCGGAAGTCGAACGCCCAGCATCCCTGGGTAGCTCCGGAAGGCCTGGGTCCCGACGAGGACGGTTGGCATACGGAAGGCCCCGGCAACCTGGAGGGCGGCGAGGACCTTGCCGGAGACGGGGTCCAGCGCGGGAAAGCCCGCCGCGCGTAGCTGGCGGACCAGACTGCGCCGTGCCTTGGCTCGCCCGCGGCTCGCTTCGAGCTTCTCTCGAATGCCCACGGCCTCGCGACGCATCGCCTCCGAGTCGGGTCCGAGCATTCGCTTGTGTACTCGTCCCCCGGCGCGGGTCTGGTGGTACCAGTAGCCCCGCCCTTTGACCTCGAGGCGCACCAGGGTCCCCCCGACGCCCCAGGGATCGCGCTCTTCGTCGAGCAGCGCGGAGAGGAGCTCCGAGTAGACGGCCTGTGCCGTGAGCGGAAAGCGCTGCACCCCGGTTATGTACTCGATTTCGAGATCGAGTACATAACCGGGGCAGCCACGTCCACGGCGTTCGGAGGAGTGCCGCATTGCCGCCTGCCACGGCATCGCCGACCCTCCGGCGATGCGATCGGGGCAACTCCTGAGTCGTGGGATCATGATCGTCGTGGCCCTGGCCTGTGGCGCCGAGCCGCCCTCGCCGGCGACCCCCGCGCCCGCCGTCGGTGCTTCGGGTGGGGCGACGGCGCCCCTCGGGGACACGCCCGTGGCACCGGCCGACGACCGTCCCAGCGCTGCGGCGTGCACGCTTCGCCCAGGCTCCGGGGGCATGAGCGCCGGGCTCGCGCACGCGCCGGGTCATGAGCCCTTCGCCGAGCTCCGAAGGGTCGCGGACGCGGAGTACGTGATTCCCTTGGGCACGGCCGCGTCGGCCCCGTGGGTGAGCGCGCGAACGGAGGAGTGGCGCGTCACCGGATGGGCCGACGAGACGATGACGGGCCTCCACCCGGCGCGAGCGATCCGACTTGCCCCGGGGGTCTTCCCGCAGCGCTCAGCCCACCTTCGGATCCGGGAAGGACGACCGGGTGCGCTGCGGGTGGCGGCACCAATGCTCGATCGCTTCACACCCGCCGGGCCCGCCGACGCGGACGTCACGTGCGGCGATGTGCGACTCGAGATCGCGGACTTCGAAGGTCCGCATCCCGAACTACCGATGGAGCTCGCGGAACGCGGTCCTCTCATCGAGGACGGGGTGGCCCTGGAGGGAGGCCACGATGCTTCGCTCTGGTCCTTCCCGAGGGGCGAGCCCATCGGAACGCTTCATGGGCCGCTCTTCCTTGATCGCCTCGCGACGCGCGGGGATTGGGTGCACGTGGCGGCGCTGCTCAGCGGCGTGAGGGTCGTGGGATGGACCCACGTCGGCAACGTAGAAGCCACGCCGCTCGGGCTTCACGGCGACCTGGGTCTGCGCCGGCGGACGCGAACCTACTCTTTTGATCGCTGCCCCGCGTCCTTCGCGCTGATCGCCCAGCGCGAAGGCGATCGCTTCGTCGTCGGCGAGGTGCTCCGAGACGCGCGGCTCATAGCGTCGAGCGAATGGCGGGGCTTCGCGATGGACGGCCTCCTCCCGGTCGACGAGTGGGCCTTTCTAGTCCCTGCGGACCTCCGCCGCCAATGCGGGAGTCTTCCGTACCTCATTCCCTCGTCGAACCCATGAGCGCCCGCCTCAGCGGCGGGGGCGTTGGCCGCGCTTGGCCTTGCCGCGCTTGCGGATCTTGCCGTCGCGGTCCTCGCCGCCCTCGAGGCGCTTCATCTCGTCGCGGAGCTCGGCGGCCTTCTCGAAGTCGAGGTCCTCGGCGGCCTTGTACATGGCGGCCTTGAGCGCCTCGATGCGCTCGGCGAGGGGCTTGTCCGTGTCGTCCTCGACGACCGGTACGCCGTAGTAGTCGCTCTGGCCCATCGAGGGGTCGAGCTCGTGGATGGCCTTCCGCACCGTCTGGGGGACGATGCCGTGCTCCTCGTTGTAGGCGGCCTGGAGCTTCCGGCGGCGCTCGGTCTCGCTCATGGAGAGCTCCATCGCCGAGGTGATCCGGTCCGCGTACATGATCACGTGGCCATCCACGTTGCGCGCCGCGCGGCCGATGGTCTGGATGAGCGAGCGAGGCGAGCGGAGGAAGCCCTCCTTGTCCGCGTCGAGGATCGCCACGAGCGAGACCTCGGGCAGGTCGAGGCCCTCCCGAAGGAGGTTGATGCCGACCAGTACGTCGAAGACCCCCTTCCGGAGGTCCCGGAGGATCTCGATGCGCTCGAGGGTGTCGATGTCCGAGTGAAGGTAGCGGACCTTCACGCCGAGCTCGCCGTAGTACTCGGTGAGATCCTCGCTCATGCGCTTGGTCAGCGTCGTCACGAGCACGCGCTCGTTCTTCGACACGCGGGTACGGATCTCCCCGAGGAGATCGTCCACCTGGCTCCGCACGGGGCGCACCTCGATGCTCGGATCCATCAGGCCCGTCGGCCGGATGACCTGCTCGACGACCACCCCGCCCGTCGCCTCGAGCTCGAAATCGCCCGGCGTCGCCGACACGTAGACGCGCTGACCGACGCGCTCCTGCCACTCCTCGAACTTCAGAGGGCGGTTGTCGAGGGCGCTCGGGAGCCGGAAGCCATGGCTCACGAGCGTCTCCTTCCGCGCCCGGTCACCCCGGTACATGGCGCCGATCTGCGGGACGGTCTGGTGGGACTCGTCGAGGATGCACAGAAAATCGTCGGGTAAGTAGTCGAGCAGAGTGGGCGGCGCTTCGCCCTCTTTTCGACCACTGAGATGCCGCGAGTAGTTCTCGATGCCCTGGCAGAACCCCATCTGTTCGAGCATTTCGAGGTCGAACATGGTCCGCTGCTCGAGGCGCTGGCGCTCGAGGAGCTTGTTGGCGCGCTCGAGCTCGTCGAGGCGCTCGCGGAGCTCGTCGCGGATGGCGTCGACGGCGCGGACCCGCTGCTCCTCGGGCGTGACGTAGTGGGATCCCGGATAGATCGGATAGTCCGGGAGGTCCTGGACGACCTCGCCGCGGAGCGGATCGACGAGGCGGATGCGCTCGATCTCGTCGCCCCAGAACTCGACGCGGATCGCGTGCGTGTCCTCGTGCGCCGGGAAGATCTCGACCGTATCGCCGCGCACGCGGAAGGTGCCGCGGTGAAAGTCGACGTCGTTGCGCTGGTACTGGAGCTCGACGAGGCGGCGGAGCAGACGGGAGCGCATGTACTCCTCGCCGGTCTTCAGCCAGATGAGCATCTCCTGGTACCAGTCGGAGCTGCCGATGCCGTAGATGCAGCTCACGGACGCGACGATGATCGAGTCGCGCCGGCTGAGGAGCGAGCGCGTCGCCGAGTGGCGCATGCGGTCGATGGCGTCGTTGATGATCGCGTCCTTCTCGATGTAGGTGTCGGAGGACGGGATGTAGGCTTCCGGCTGGTAGTAGTCGTAGTAGCTGACGAAGTACTCGACCGCGTTGTTCGGGAAGAGCTCCTTCATCTCGCTATAGAGCTGAGCCGCGAGCGTCTTGTTCGGCGCCATGATCAGCGCCGGCCGGTTCGACTTCGCGATGGTGTTCGCGATGGTGAAGGTCTTGCCGCTGCCGGTGATACCGAGGAGCGCCTGGTGCTCCTCCTTCGCCTCGAGGCCCGCCGTCAGCTCGGCGATGGCCTTCGGCTGATCGCCCTTGGGCGTGAGGTGGCTGACGAGCTCGAAGGCCTGACCCATTGGAGGGGTGTAGCGCCCTGGAGCGACAGCGGACAGTCAGGTTTCCGTTGGAGGGCCGAGCGGACCGGGACCTTGGCTCAGCCCGGGTTGGCCAGCATGACCGTGGCGGTGGCGGGCATGCTCCGCCAGTCCGGCGTCTCGACGCTGAGCTCGAAGGTCGCTTCGTTGCCGACGAGGGCGTCGAGCTCGAAGCCCAGGAGCACGTCGACGGGGACGCTCACGCTCTCGAGGGGTCCGGTCTCGTTCGGGAAGAACACGACGGCGGCGGCGCCTTCGGCGACCACCTCGCCGGCGACGGTCGCGCGGAGGCGCACGGTGCCGCAATCGAGGTCCTCGCCCTCCACCGTCACGACCGGCTGGAGCATGTAGCCGCCCTGAAAGCCGAAGACGAGGGGGACGGTTTCGCCCTCGGCCCAGTCGGCGAGGTCTCCGCCGGTGCCGTAGCCGCCGACGCGAAGGGAGGCCGTGACCGGGGCCGTCGAGGGCGTGGGATCGGCACGACAGAAGGACGAGCTCGGCTCGGCCTCGTCGCAGGCGGCGAGCAGCACCAGCAGGGCCAACGTGAACATCCGTCCAGTCATCCGTGTCTCCGAGCGAAGTCGTCGATGAAGCCCGCGAGCGCCTCCGCCCAGGCCGGCTCCACGGCGTTGTAGAGCGAGAAGCGTAGCCCGCCCACGCTGCGATGGCCCTTCAGGCCGACCATGCCGGCCGCCGCGGCCTCGGTCAGAAAGCTCGCCTCGAGCGCCGGTTCGGCCAGGCGCGCGACGACGTTCATGCGGCTGCGGGAGGCGGCCTCGACGGGGAGCTCGTAGAAGCCCGCGTGAGCATCGAGCGCGCCGTAGACGGCGGCGGCCTTCTGGGTGTTCCGCTCCGCCATGGCGGGGGCGCCACCTTCGGCCTTCACCCAGGCGAGCACGCGCTCGAGGACGTGGATGGCGTAGGTGGGGGGCGTGTTGGGGGCCGAGCGTTTCGCCTGGAAGACGTCGTAGCGGAAGGCGTCCGGGAGGTCCTTCCGGGCCGTCGCCAGGAACGCGCGATGGGCGAGGACCACGGTCACTCCGGCGGGCCCGAGGTTCTTCTGAGCACCCGCGTAGAGGAAGGCGACGCGGCCGAGGTCGAGGGGCTCCGAGAGGATGTCCGAAGACGCATCGACGACCAGGGGGAGACCCGCGGGGAGCTCGGGCAGCGAACGGTACTGGACGCCGGTGATCGTCGCGTTCGTCGTGAGGTGCACGTAGCGCGGCGCGTCCGAGAGCTCGAGGGTCTGGGGCGCCCGGACGTAGGCGCCCGCGTCGTCGAGACCGCGCGCCGCGTAGCGCGCGGTGCCGTAGAAGCCCGCGGCCGCGTGGGCCTTCTTCGACCAGGTGCCCGTGTCGACGACGTCGACCACGCCGCCCTCCAAGAAGCTCATCGGCACCATGGCGAACTGCGCGCTCGCCCCGCCCTGCATGAAGAGCACGTCGTGCGTGTCCGGGACCGCGAGGAGCTCGCGCAGGAGCTCGGTCGCTCGCTCCAGCACACCCTCGAAGGCCGCGCCGCGATGGCTGTGCTCGAGCATGGAGATGCCCGTATCGCCGAACTCGAGCAGGTCCTCGCGCAGCGCCTCGAGCACCGGCAGCGGCAAGGTCGCGGGCCCCGGGCCGAAGTTCATGACGCGCATGGCGAGAGGATTCCTCGGGCTGGCCCGCTTGGCGAGCCGACGTTCGGTCGACGGAACGCGAAAGGGCGAGCCCGGAGGCTCGCCCTTTTGCGGGTGGCCGGTTCGGGCCGGCCGCTGGTGGAGACGAGGGGAGTCGAACCCCTGACCTCTTGAGTGCGATTCAAGCGCT
>JBCDGX010000038.1:0-16120 GCA_038750805.1 Myxococcota bacterium | reverse complement strand
TCGAAATCAAGACTGATCGAGTTGATGCAATACCGCTGCCCCGTCGTCGCCCGCGGACCATCCCCAAAGACGTGCCCCAGGTGCCCGCCGCAGCGCGCGCAATGCACCTCGGTGCGCATCATCCAGAGCGACTCGTCGCGCTCCGTGGCGATGCGCCCTTCCACGGGTCGGTCGAAGCTCGGCCACCCGGTGCCGCTGTCGAATTTGTGCGCGCTCTCGAAGAGCGGCGCGCCGCAGCCGGCGCAGCGATAGAGGCCTTCACCGTGGTGGTCGTGGAGGTCGCCGCTGAAGGCGCGCTCCGTGCCCTGCTCCCGGAGCACCTGGAACTCCTCGGGCGTGAGCCGCTCGCGCCAGGCCGCGGCGTCCAGCGTAAGACGCTCGCCGACGGCCGGGTCGGACCAGCGTTCCGGTCGCTCGGGCTCACCGGAGCCGGCGCTCGCCGAAGCGCTGGGGGCCTGCGCGGACGCAGCCTCACCCCGGGGCTCGCAGCCGAGCACCCAAGGCAGAAGGACGAGCGCGAGCATCGTGAACAACGTACGCATCGTCCGGTTCCTACGGCCGCGGCCGCCCCTCGCTACGTTCAGATCAGATCGCACGTCCGGTCGATGAGGCCGACCGCGTCCCGGAGGAAGGGCGCGTAGTCCTCTTCGCAGATGGACCCGAGAAAGCCCCGGTCCTCGAAGCCCTCGACGAGCTCCCGGAGCAGCGGCGACGCATCGAGGCCGTCCTCGCAGAGCCCGCCCGGCAGGTCGCCGTCGCCCACGAGGCCGAGCACCACGATGGCGTTCGGGTCGTTGCACTTAAGGGCCTGGAGCTCGCGACGGAACGCGTCGGCGTCCCCGATCATCGCCTCCATGGACCCGTTCGCCGCGCTCGCGTCGCTGAGCAGCACCACCACGAGGAGCGCGTCCGGACGGAAGAAGCCCTCGTTGCAGCCGCCGGGCCCCTCGCCCCCCTCGGCGAAGGCCTCGACCATGGCACCGAGCACGGCCTCGTTGCCGCTCCCGGAGCTGCCCACGGTCGCCGCGCAGCTCAGCGCGTCGACGAGGTTCGGATCCTCGAGCGTCGTCCAGCGCCGGCCCGTCGCGTAGGTGCAGCGCACGTTCGGCGCGTCGAGGCCCGCCGAGAAGGTCACGCCGGCGCCGAGGAGCCGGTCGCAGCGCTCGGTGATCGGCGGCGTCTCGCAATCGAAGCCCGCGCAGAGCTCCGGCGGGAAGCACTCCTCGAAGGGCTCGACGTCGCAGCCCGGCGGGGGCTCGAAGGTCGCGTTGATCTCGCAGCGCTGGAGGCACTCGGAGAGGCCACGGCCCGTGTCCCCATCCGTGTCGACGACCATGACGTGCGTGTCGACGCCGGCGAGCTCGCGCCGCAGATCCTCGGCGAAGGCCGGGAACGCGCGCGTCAGGCTCGCCTGCTTCGGCGCCATGGAGAGCGAGTTGTCGACGACGAAGAGCAGGTCGACGGAGACGCAGGTGTCGGTGCGCGGCGGCGTCGTCTCGCAATAGGCCGGGAGCGGGTCCGGGCCCTCGCCCGCGCAGCTGCAGGGCGCGAAGGTGCCGTCGTCGCGGCAGAGCTGGGCGCCGCTCGCGCCGTCCGGGCACGCGCAGGGGAGCGAGCGTCCGGGGACGCAGCGCGCCACGCCGACGTCGCTCACGCCGCCGTCGGCGGTCGAGCGCGCCGCGCTCTCGCAGGCGACCAGAGACGAAACGAGGAGAACCAAGAGGAGGAAGAAGGAAGGCTTCATCGGAATCTCGCGACGGAGTCGCCGGCGACGCACCAGCATCACACGTGGCCTTCGCGCGCGGCTTCCGTCGGCCGCATCGCGCCCGGGATCTCGCGCACCTCAGCCGTCGGCGGCGGCCGCCGCCTGCACCTCACGGACGAGGTTCTCGCGAAGCGGCCGGAAGCCGGTGATGGGCCGCGGCGCGCGCCCGGCCACGTCCCCTTCGAGCACGTTCACGGGGATGGGCGGCGTGAGCTCGAAGCGATAGCCCCGCGAGGTGATCGCGAAGGTGAGCGGACCGCCGCGGGTCACCACCCGGCGCCGGTAGCGCACGCGAAGCGAGCCGTGGCGGACGTGCGGCCGGTGGCGGAGCAGGAAGCCCGAGAGGCGCACGGCGAGGTGGTTGTTCAGGCGGTGGCAGCCATGGCTCGTGCCGCTGCCGATGGAGCGGTAGCTGACCGAGCCGTGGATGCGGATGCCCTCGTCGAAGAAGCGCGGCTCCCCCTCCGGCCCCTCGGCCCCCGGCTCCCGCGGCGAGAGGAGCCGGTGGTGCATCATCATCACGAGCCCGTAGGCGCTCCGGTAGCCCGGGCCGAAGAGGTCGTAGCGCGGCTTCCATCCCGTGGGCGTCCGATGCGCGAGCTCGTCGGCCCGCGCCGTCGGGGGCGGCAGCCAGGCCGGAGCGGCGATCACGTCCCGCATCACCCGTTCGCCGACGTAGGACTCCTTGTAGCGAAGCCCCACCTGCCCGCCGGCGCTCACCTCGGGCTTCCAGCCGCCGATGGTCGTGGCCCAGCGGATCAGCGCACGCTCGCCGGCGTAGAGGGTGACGATGGGGCGGCGCTCGACGCGCTGCGGCAGCCGGCGCCCGTCCGCGGCGTAGGGGTAGTCGTAGAAGACCGTGCCCCGGTCGACCACGACGCGAAGCGGCATGGACGGGCCGTAGTAGGCAGGCCGGGGCCCGAGGTCGACGGCGACGCGGGCGTGCCCGGCCTCGCGAAGGCGCTGGAGGCTCGCGCGCGCTTCCGCCGCGTCGGTCCACCCGAGGGCCACGGCGGCGGCCTCCGTCGCGGGCGCGATGAGGTCCGGCGCCGCGTTCGGTGCCGCTGGCTGGCCGGCGTCGAAGCGGAACTCCGGGGCGTCGAGGACCCGGTCGAGCACGGTCCCCCAGGCGCGCCCGGCCGAGCCGTCCTCGAGCAGCTCGGTGGCGTCGACCACGCGTTCGCGGAGGGCCCGCAGCACACCCTGGAAGTCCTGCTCGAGGCTGTCCTCCACCAGCGCCGCGCGCGTCTCCGCGTCGAGGGAGCCATTCGAGACGATCATGTGGAGGCGCTGCCACTTCTCGAGGGCCGACGCCGTGCGCTTGTCGAAGACCCCATCCTCGACGCCGCGGCTCAGGAGGCCGTCGCAGCGCAGGTGCTGCTGCGTCGCCTCCACGGCCTCCACCACGTCCCCGAAGCGCCGGTAGCGCTCGTAGTGAACGCCCTCCTCGTCGTGCCCCGCGAGCGCGTCGATGCCGCCCAGGCCGAGCGCTTCGGCTTTCCGTCCGAGGTAGCTCCGCAGATAGCGCACGCGCTTGGCGCGCTCGCGCTGCTCCTGCACCGGCTCCCAGGGGCGTAGCGTCGCGATCTCCCGCGAGAGCGCCGTCCGATCGATGGCCGCGTGGCAGGCGTGACGCGCGTCGTCGGAGAGCCGGCCGAGGAGGACCCGGAAGGTCGGGAAGATGCCGAAGAGCTCGAGGTAGGGCTCGGCGTCGAAGTCCTCGGGGACGTCGTCCATGCGCTCGTCCGCGAGCGCTCGGTACACGGGCACGTAGGGCTGCTTGCCGACCTCACCGAGGCTCGGGTCCTCGGTGAAGATGAAGGGCAGGAAGTCGTCCGAGAGATCGAGCACCGTCAGGCCGTGCGCCCCGGCGGCCTCGGGGCAGACCGCACCCGTCGGTGCGCCGGCCGCGTAGATCGGCAGCGCGTCGTCGCACGCGGGCTCGGGCTTGGGCTCCGGTTCCGGTTCGGGCGCGGGCTCGGGCGCCGGAGGAGGCGGCTCCCGCTCGCGCACCGGTTCCGCGGCCGGCGGCGGCTCATCGCAGGCCAGGGCCGCGCCGAGCGCGAGCAGACCCGCGGCCCAAGGGACGCCGCGAGGCCGCGCGCGCCTGGGCGCTCCTCGGGCGGGTCCCTTCATCGACGGACGGCCCATGCGGCGGACTCAGCGGATGACGCCGTCGCGGAGCAGCTCGTCGAAGTAGGCGATGGTGCGCTTCAGCCCCTCCGCCAGGGGAATGGTCGGCTCCCAGCCGAGGCGCTCCCGGGCCTGCGCGATGTCCGGGCGCCGCTGCCGCGGATCGTCCGAGGGCAGCGGGAAGTACTCGAGCTTCGAGCTCGACCCCGTCAGCTCGATCACCAGCTTCGCCAGCTCGTTCATCGAAAACTCGCCGGGGTTGCCGAGGTTCACCGGCCCCGTGAGGTCGTCGTCCGAGTCCATGAGGCGCACGAAGCCCTCGATGAGGTCGTCGCAGAAGCAGAAGGAGCGCGTCTGGTTCCCGTCGCCGTAGACCGTCACCGGGTTCCCGCGGAGCGCCTGCAGGATGAAGTTCGAGACGACGCGCCCGTCCTCCGGGTGCATGCGCGGCCCGTAGGTGTTGAAGATGCGCGCGACCTTGATGCGCAGGTCGTGCTGGCGGTTGTAGTCGAAGAAGAGCGTCTCCGCGCAGCGCTTCCCCTCGTCGTAGCAGGAGCGCAGCCCGATGGGGTTCACGTTGCCCCAATAGGACTCGGGCTGCGGATGCACGGCGGGGTCGCCGTACACCTCGCTCGTCGACGCCTGGAAGATCTTCGCGTTCAAACGCTTGGCGAGGCCGAGCATGTTGATGGCCCCATGAACGCTCGTCTTCGTCGTTTGTACCGGGTCCCGCTGGTAGTGAATCGGCGACGCCGGACAGGCGAGATTGTAGATCTCGTCGACCTCGACGTAGAGCGGGAAAGTGACGTCGTGCCGGAGCAGCTCGAAGTACGGATTCGAGAGCAGGTGCGCGATGTTCCGCTTGGAGCCCGTGTAGAAGTTATCCACACACAGCACCTCGCACCCGTCGGCGAGTAGGCGGTCACAGAGGAAGCTCCCGAGGAAGCCCGCGCCCCCGGTGACGAGTACGCGCTTGCGGAGGTGCAGCCCCATGGGCGCACGCTATCCCATCGAAGCCGCGGCCGGCCAGGAAGGTGTCCGCCGCGCGGCGCCCCGCCGGACCCAGCGGGCGGCGGCCGACGCCGTTCCGCGCGCGTTGACAGCTCTCGGGCCCTGCGACATGAGGCCTCCCAGCAAGATGACCGCCGAAAAGACAACGATTTGCTGCATCGGGGCGGGCTACGTCGGGGGACCGACGATGGCCGTCATCGCCAAGATGTGTCCCGAGGTCGACGTCATCGTCGTCGACATCAACGAAGCGAAGATCGCGGCGTGGAACACTGACGATCTGCCGGTCTTCGAGCCGGGGCTCCTCCAGGTCGTGCAGGAGTGCCGGGGCCGCAACCTCTTCTTCAGCACGGACATCGACGACGCGATTCGCCGGGCCTCGATCATCTTCGTGAGCGTCAACACGCCGACGAAGACCTACGGCGTCGGCGCCGGCCGCGCCGCGGACCTGAAGTACATCGAGGCCTGCGCCCGGCGCATCGCCGAGGTGGCGAACGAGGACAAGGTCGTCGTCGAGAAGAGCACGCTCCCCGTGCGTACGGCGGAGGCGCTCAAGCGCATCCTCGGCTCGACGGAGAAGAGCCACCGCTTCCAGGTCGTCTCGAACCCCGAGTTCCTCGCCGAGGGCACGGCGGTGCAGGATCTCCACGAGCCCGACCGGGTCCTCATCGGCGGCGAGCGCACCCCCGAGGGCGACGCGGCGGTCGAGAAGGTCGCGTCGCTCTACGCGCACTGGGTTCCGCGGGAGAAGATCCTCACCACGAACCTCTGGTCCTCGGAGCTCTCGAAGCTCACGGCGAACGCCTTCCTCGCCCAGCGCATCTCGAGCATCAACGCGATCAGCGCGCTCTGCGAGGCCACCGAAGCGGACGTCGACGAGGTCGCCCACGCCATCGGCACGGACTCGCGGATCGGCCCGAAGTTCCTGAAGGCCTCCGTCGGCTTCGGCGGCTCCTGCTTCCAGAAGGACATCCTCAACCTGGTGTTCCTCTGCGAGCATTTCGGCCTCCCGGAGGTCGCCGAGTACTGGGCGCAGGTGGTCAAGATGAACGATCACCAGAAGCGCCGCTTCGCCCGGAAGATCGTTCAGACCGCCTTCAACACGGTCAGCGGAAAGCGCATCGCGCTGCTCGGCTACGCCTTCAAGAAGAACACGAACGACACGCGCGAGACCGCGGCGCTCTACGTGGCCCGGGACCTGCTCGAGGAGCAGGCCGACGTCGCCATCTACGACCCGCGCGTCGAGCCCTGGAAGATCCGCCAGGAGCTCGGGGTGAGCGAGGACTCGCCGCGGGTGCAGATCTGCACGGACGCCTACGAAGCCTGCGCCGGTGCCCACGCGGTCGCCGTCATCACCGAGTGGGACGAGTTCAAGACCCTCGACTACGCGCGCATCTACGAGGGCATGTACAAGCCGGCCTTCCTCTTCGACGGCCGGAACATCCTCGACCTCGCGGAGCTCCGCGGCATTGGCTTCGAGGCCCACGGCATCGGCAAGCCGAGCGCCTGAGCCCGGGCCCCGCGGGGCCCTCAGATCGCCACGAAGATCTGCGTCAGCAGGGCGTCGGCGATGAGCACGGTGATGCTCACGACCACCACCGAGCGCGTCGTCGACCGGCCGACGCCCTCGGTGCCGCCGCGCGTGGTCAGGCCGAAATGGCAGCCGAGGAGCGAGATCAGGAAGCCGAAGATCGGCGTCTTCGAGAGCCCGCTCAGGTAGTCCTTCATGCTCAGCGCCTCGAGGCCCCCGCCGAGGAAATCGGCCGGCGCGATGGCGTAGTTCGACCAGGCGATGAGCATCGCCGCCGAGATGCCGAAGACGAGGGCGAAGCAGGCGATCAGCGGCAGGATGATCACGCTCGCGGTGATGCGCGGCACCACCAGGCGCCGGATCGGGTCCGCGCCGAGGGCCCGGATCGCGTCCACCTGCTCGGTCACGGTCATGGACCCGAGCTCGGCGGCCATGCCGGAGGCGATGCGGCTCCCGACGACCAGGGAGGTCAGCGCCGGAGCGAGCTCCCGGCTCTCGCTGATCGTGATCGTCCGGGAGAGGGCCTCTTTCAGGCCGTATTTGTCGAGGTAGTAGCCGAACTGGATGGTCATCACCATGCCGACGAAGACGCTCGTCGCGGTGGCGATGCCCATGGAGCGGACCCCGAGCTGCTCGATCTGGTAGACGGTCTCCCGCCCATCGAAGCGCTTCGTGAAGAGCGTCTTGACCGCCGTCATCCCGAGGACGACGACGGCCCCGACCTCTTCGAACACCGCCCGCGCGCGCCCGGCCAACATCCCGAAGAGCCTACTGGCCCCCGCGGCCCGCCGCGAAGCTCGCGACGAGCGCGTCGAAGGCCGCCCCCGCCTCGTCCCGATGCGCCGGCGCCGCGACGAGGGCAAAGTCGTACACGCAGCCGTCCTTCTTGAGGACGACGAAGACCAGCGAGCGCTCGACGCCGTCGAGCTTGGCCCGCAGCTCGGTGCGGAGCGCCTCGCGCCCGTCCATGGGCACGCGCGTCTCCTCGCGGTCCCTCCGCTCCGTGAAGCCGATGAGGAGGTGCGCCGTCAGCGCCTCGAGGGGGATGTCGAGGGCCGGATCGCAGCGCGCGTTCGCCTGCATGACGGCGCCGATGCCCCGATGGCGCCAGGCGAGGTCGTTCTGGGCGTCGACGTCGAGGGCCTCCCAGGCGTCTCCGGGCGCCTCCAGCGCGTAGCGCGCCTCGTCGTCCCGGTAGACGCGGCCATCGTAGCCGGGCCCGCCACAGGCACCGAGGAGGCCGAGGAGCAGCGCGGCCGCGCCGAGAGACCGAGGCATCCGCGGGACCCTAGCAGGTCGCCGGCGCAGGCGAGCGGGCCGCCCTCGCGCACGTCCCGGAGGCGTCTTCGCGTCTTCTTCGAGGCACATCGCGGCGAGGCTGGTACAGTGCGTCGCTGCCGATGGCCGGGCTTCCCGAAGGCATGGCGCTCCTCGATCTGCTCCGCGACGAGGGCATGCTCGCCGACGATCAGTACCAGCGGGCGATCCACGAGGCTCGCCGGAGCGGTGATCGCATGGAAGAGGTGCTGGTGCGCGTGCGCGCCGTGCCCGAGGCGAACCTGCTCAGCTTCCTGGCGAAGCGCTACAAGACGCAGTTCGTGGGCACGGAGAAGCTCGCCCGGGCCAACGTCGAGCCGCGGCTCCTCGAGGTCGTGCCCGCGCAGCTCGCCGAGTCGCTCAAGGTGGTGCCGCTCCTCTACAAGCGGCGGACGCAGACCCTGAGCTGCGTCTCCTTCGACCTCGAGAAGCGGGACGTCGCCAAGCAGCTCCAGGTGGCGACGGGCATCCGCGAGGTGAAGGTCTTCGTAGGCCGACCGGCCGCCGTCGAGGCGCTGATCGCCCGCCACTACCACGGCGACCCGAAGCCCCTGGCCCAGCTCATGGCGCTCCGGAAGTCCGAGCCGGCGCCGATCATGGAGCACGACAAGGACTTCGCGGACTTCGCGAGCGGCTACGGGGTGGGCAAGGGCGGCGGCTTCGACGCGCTCGGCGGCGGCGAGGTGCCGGCGCCGCGGAAGCAGAGCGAGCTCATCATCGAGGACGACGGGCTCATGGAGGGGCTCGCGGCGCTCGCGCCCCAGGGCCGCCCGGAGCCGGCGAGCCCAACCCGCCGCCGCACACCGCGGAGCAGCAGCCGGCCGCCCCCCGTGGGCTTCGAGATCGCGCCGCCACAGCGACCCCGCCGGGACCGCGCCTCCGGCCCCTCCATCCCGCCGCCCGCCGGCGAGAGCGACGTGGCCCTCGAGCGCTACCTCGCGACCTATCGCGTCTTCGTGGCGATCCTCGAGCGCGACCGGGACGGGCTCCGGAACCACTCGGCGGAGGTGGCGGACCTCTGCCGGCGCTTCGCGGACAGGCTCGGCCTCCGCGGCGACGAGCGCCTCGGGCTCCTCATCGCCGCGTGGATCCACGACATCGGCAAGACGAGCGCCAACTACCACCTCACGGCGCTGAACGTCGCGAAGTACGACGGCCATCGGCACCAGGCCGTGAAGAGCGCCCAGACGCCGGTGCGCCTCTTCCAGGCCGCGGAGCTCCCGCCCCAGGCGGCCGCCGTGCTCGAGGCCATGTACGAGCGCTGGGACGGCCAGGGCTTTCCGAGCGCCGCGCGGGAGAAGGACATTCCCCTCGGGGCGCGCATCCTCGCCGTCGCCGAGACCTACCTCGACCTCACGACGCACGCGAAGAACCCCTACCGGCGGAAGCTGACGCCGGCCGAGGGCGTGGACGTGATCCGGAAGCTCGGGGGCTCGCTCTTCGATCCGAACGTCGCGGAAATCCTCGGCCAGCTCATCGCCGGGGACCTCGAGCAGCGCCTCCTCAGCGACAAGCGCGCCGTGCTCATCGTCGACCCGGAGACCGAGGAGACGACCATCCTCGACCTGCGCCTCGGCGCCGCCGGCTACACGGTGGGCGTCGTGCGGAGCGCCGGCGAGGCCCTCGAGGTGCTGGGCGTGTCCGACCGCGGGGCGCCCAACGCCGACGCCCGCAAGTACGACGTCATCCTCATCGAGGCCGAGCTCCCGGACGCGACGGGCTTCCAGCTCCTCAAGAAGCTCCGGAGCCGCGGCATCGAGGCGCCGGTGCTCTTCCATACCGTCATGGGCGACAAGGGGAGCGTGGATCTGGGCTTCGAGCTCGGGGCCCTCGACTACCTCGTGAAGCCGACGAGCGCGGACGTCGTGGTGGCCAAGGTACGGCAGGCGACGACGGCGCGGCCGGCGAGCCGCGGGGTCTCCGGCGCGCTCAGCGAGATGTCCCTCCCGGACGTCGTTCAGATCCTCTCGAACGGCCGGAAGAGCGGGCGCCTCGTGCTCCGCTCCGGCGGCCAATCCGGCGAGGTCTGGTTCGGCGAGGGCGCCATCTGGGACGCGAGCTTCGGGCCGCACGCGAAGGAGGAGGCCTTCTACGCGATGCTCGCGCTCACGGAGGGCGAGTTCGAGCTCGATCCTTCGCGCTCGCCCGGGCGGCGGACCATCCAGAAGTCCACCGAGAGCCTGCTCCTCGAAGGCATGCGGCGCCTCGACGAAGCCGGGCGCTGAGGCGAGGCCCGCGCGTGGTCGAGCGTCCCGCGCCCATCGCCTACGCGCCGCCGGTCCGCGGCGCCGCGCTCCGGGACGTGCCGCGAAGGCCGCGGCCCGGGGACACGCTCGCGCTGCTCGTGGACGCGCGTGGGGCCATCGCGCGCTGGGCGCGGGAGCACGGTCCCGTCTTCAAGACGCGCTTCCTCGGCGACGAGGTCAGCTACCTGCTCGGTGAGGACGCGCTCGCGCTTCTGCTTCGGGACAAGGAGGGCCGGTTCTCGAGCGAGCTCGGCTGGGGGCTCACGCTCCGGCACCTCTTCCCGCGGGGGCTGATGCTCCGCGACGGCGACGACCACCTGCGGCATCGGCGCCTGCTCCAGGCGGCGTTCTCCACGGCGGCCCTCGAGGGCTACCTGGCGCGCATGGACCGCATCGCCGCGGCGCACGTCGAGGGTTGGCCGGAGGTGCACCGCATGCGGCCGGCGCTCAAGGCGCTGACCCTCGAGGTGGCGACGGACGTGCTCTTCGGGGCCAAGCCCGGCACCGAGGGGCGTCGCTTGATGCGGGCGTTCGAGCGCACCGTGGGGGCCTCCCTCGCGCTCCTGCGGACGCCACTGCCGGGGACCCGCTTTCGCCGGGGCCTCGAAGGGCGCGCGGAGGTGGCGGCCTTCGTGCGGGCGCGGCTCCCGGCCGCACGGCGGGGCGGCGAGGACGTGCTCTCCCGCCTGGCCCGCGCCGAGGTGGAGGGGGAGCGGCTCGCGGACGAGGCCATCGTCGACCACCTGATCTTCCTCTGGATGGCGGCCCACGACACGGTGACGAGCACCCTCGCCTTCGTGAGCCATTACCTCGCGGTGGCGCCCGCGTGGCAGGAGCGGCTCCGCGAAGAGCTCGCAGGGGCGGCGGTCACGCTCGCCGGGCAGAAGTCCTGCGCCGAAGCGAGCGCGTCGTGCGGGAGACGCTCCGCCTCCATCCCCCCGTGCCCTTCCTGCCGCGCCGGGCGCGGGCCGCGTTCTCCTTCGCCGGCGTGCGCTTCCCGGCGAACGCGCAGGTGGTCGCGGTGCCCGCGTGGACGCATCGGGACCCGCGCTTCTACCGGGACCCGGAGCGCTTCGACCCCACCCGCGTCGCCCCGGAGCGCGCCGAGCATCTGGCGCATCCCCTCGCCTTCGTGCCCTCCGGCGCGGGCGCGCACACCTGCCTCGGGAACCGCTTCGCGATGCTGCTCGCGAAGCGCGTGCTCCGGCATCTGCTGGCCCTGCGCCGCCTTCGGCACGTGGGCCCTCCTCGGCTCCGGGAGGTGCAGATCCCCCTCCCGCGCCCCCTCGGCGGGCTCCGGCTAAGGCTCTCGAAGACCCGCTGAGCGCCCTGCCGCGTCCGAAACGCGCTCGAGGGGGGACCGATCCCCGTGAGGCCGCGAGGCATGGGGCCGGACCGCCGAGGGCATGGGGCGAGATGCGCGAGGGTATTTGCCGGGATGCGGGAGGGCATTCGCGGAGGCGGGATCCCATCCCGCCGAGCAGGGAGGGCCTTCCGGGGGAGCCGCGATGCGATGGCCCCAGGCCGCGAGCGCTCTCGCGCGAGCCCCGAGGGGGTTCCGGGAGTGCGAAAAGCGCAGTCCTTTCAGCGCCGGGGCCGCTTCCACGAGCGCGCGGCTGGATCCGCCGCCGCCCGCCCCTATTCACCCGGTCGATGTTCGCTCTGCTCCGAAGGCTCTTCGGCCCCGCCGAGGCGCCCCCGGCCCGAGAGTGGGTGGCGGAGGGCGCCACGCTGCTGGACGTGCGGAGCGCCCGGGAGTTCGCCGGCGGTCACCTCGAGGGGGCCATGAACGTGCCGCACACGGAGATCGCGGCGCGTTTGGCCGAGATCCCCGAGGGGAGAGTCGTCGTCTACTGCAAGAGCGGCATGCGGAGCGCGCTCGCCGCGCGCCAGCTCCGCGCGGCCGGCTACGAGGTGCTCGACATCCAGCGCGCGAGCCGCTTCCGCTGAGGCCCCGCGGCTCAGGCCCAGCCGCCGAGGACCAGCGCCTTCAGGCGCTCCGGATCCATCGCCCTCGTCTTGCAGACGAAGCCGCTCGCGTGCGCGAAGCTCACGTCCGGCTCGGCCGCCACGCGCTGGAAGTCGAGGCGCGGGTGGTCCTCCCAGCGCGCGATGCCGTAGCCCGGGCCACGCCGATCAGGGTATACGGTCGCCGCCGGCGTGAGCCCCCGGGCGCGTACGTAGGCCGCCACCGTCGCCGAGGGCTCCGCTGGGAGCGGGTCCGTGCGCGGGAGGAAGACCACCTCGATGGCCCCCCCGCTCGCCTCGAGGGACCAGCGCTCCGCGCGCGCCTCCGTGAAGGCGATGCGCTCGCGGACCGTGGCGAGGTAGGCGAGGAGGTCCTCCCCGACGAAGCGGAGGACCTCGTAGAGCGTCTCGCCGGGCGCCAGCTCCGTCCGCGCCGCGAAGCGCCTGAGCACCGTGCCGTCGATGGGTGAGAAGAGCTGCCCCACAGCCCTGCGCGGCACGCCGAGGTGGGCCGCCGTCTTGTTGGGGCCCCGCGAGTCGAACCACTCGGCGGGCTCGAGCCACTCGCAGAAAGTCCTGGCGTCCTCGTAGAGGCCGTAGTGGGCGAGCACGAGGCTGAGCGCGCAGGTCGGCGGATGCTCCCGCGGGAAGTGGTGATGGTCGAAGTTCATCCGCGAGGGTTCGTGCTCCCCGCCGACGTCGACGATGGCGACGCCGGGGTCCGCGAGATCCGCGTCCTTCGGCTCGCGGCGCACGATGGGCGCGCCGTGCTTCGCAACGAGCACGGCCACGCCGAGCAGATCGTCTTTGTGCGCGCCCCCGGGGTGCGTGAGGATCGTGTGGATCGACTCCATGCCCCCGCCTTAGCAGGGTCTCGGCGGGGGCGAAGGCGTCAGGTGGCGACGAACCCTCGCTCGACGCGCGCCTGGAGCGGGAGGAGCAGGACGAGCGAGGCCTCGAAGATTGTCGCGCCGATCATGGGGGCCTCCGGGAGGCCGACGAGGACCATCGACGCGGCCCGCGCCAGGGCGCCGAAGAACATCGCTCCGAACACGAGGCGGAGCAGCGCCCCCCGCGCCGGCAGGTCCCGCAGTACCCATGTGACGAGGGGCCCCAGCGCCAGAAACCAAACGGCGAAGAAGCGGACCTGCGAGTCGACCTCCGGGGTCACCCGCTCGGGCGGCAGGTGCATCGCCGCGCCGAAGATCAGGTTCACAGCCCCCACGAGCACCGCCACCGCAGCCGCGAAGGCGACGGCCCGTCGAAAGAAGCGCTCCATCAGAACGCCCCCCGCGCCATGAGCACCTCGTGCAGGCCCGCCTGCGCCGCCCGGGCGCGCGGGCGCCCTTCGAGCAGGCCCTGACCGAGGAGAAAGCTGAGCGCCCAATGAAGGAGGACGTCGAGGGCCGTGAGCCGCTCGCCCACGGTGAAGGGGTTGCCCACGAAGCCCTCGAGGGCATCGAGCGCCTCGTCCCGGTAGGCGATGCGCGTCGGCTCCTCCGGGGCGCCCATCCACGCGACCACGGCCGGCTCGAGCGTCGCGACAGCGAAGATGAAGCCGTCGTAGTAGGCAGCGCGCTCGAGGCACCCGGGGGGCGGCGCGAGGCCCGCCTCGGGCGCCAGATCGGCGAGCGCGAGCAGCTGCCCCGCCGATTCGATCAGGACGCGCCCGTCGATCTCGAGCGTCGGCACGGTCCCGAAGGGATGAAGCGCGCGATAGGTCGGCGAGGCCGCGAAGGCAGCGTCCACCTCGCGGAGCGCGTGGGGTAGGCCGAGGAGCGCGAGCAGACGCTTGACGCGCTCGGAGCGCGTGCCCGCCCGGTGGTAGAGCGTGATGTTCATCGAGCTCCGTTCTAGCTCTGCTTCGCTGCACATGGACGCGCACCCAGGCCCACGTGCGTGCAAGAATCGACAGCGATGAACTGGGACGATCTCCGCTTCGTGCTGGCGCTGGCGCGGCACCGGACGCTCGTCGCGGCGGGGAAGGCGCTCGGGACGAGCCACACCACGGTGCTGCGCCGGCTCCGGAACCTCGAGGCCGAGCTCGACGTCACGCTCTTCGACCGCACGACGGAAGGCTGGGCCCCGACCTCGGCCGGGGAGCGCCTTCGCGACGAGGCCGAACGCCTGGAAGCCGCCATCGGCGCGGCCGTCGGCGAGGTGCGGGGCCACGACCGCGCGGTCTTCGGGCCGGTCGTGCTCGCCGCGCCGGAGTCGGTTGCGCGTGAGCTCCTGCCGCCCATTCTCGAGCCCCTCCTCGCGGCCCACCCGGGGCTGCGCCTCGACCTGCGGGTCGGCCTCGACCTGGTGGACCTCGGAAGGCGGGAGGCGGACCTGGCCATTCGCTTCGCGGAGCGCCCGCCCGAGAGCCTCCTCGGCCGACGCCTCGGCCGGAGCCAGCTGAGGCTCTGCGCGTCGCCGAGCTACGTCGCCGCCCGCGGCGACCGCTTCCCGGACACGCCGGAGGGCCACCGCTTCGTCCTCGTGGGGTCCGGGAGCCCGGCGTACGACGCTCTCGACCTCGCGAGCCATCCGGCCTCGGTGCTCGAGGTCGATCACTACTTCACCGCGGGCGCGCTCTGCCGCGCCGGCCTCGGCATCGCCGAGGTGCCCGACTTTCTCATCCGCAGAAGCGCCGACTTCATCCCTTTGCGTGGGGCGCCCGCCCGACCCTCCGTGCAGGCGTGGCTCCTCATGCGGGCGGACCTCCGCTCCCGCGCGCGCATTCGCGTGGTCGCGGACGCTCTTCACGATGGGCTCCGCGCGGTCTTCGAGGGTCGCCCGGAAGGCGAGGCCGACGCAGGGCGCCTTGTCCCCGAGCGCCCTCGGGGCCGATGATCGGCCCGTGAGCGAAGGGGGCGAGGGAGGCGCCGAGCGGAAGGGCCCCGCGGCGCCGGGGGATGTGACGGCGCCGGCCTCGGGCCCTCGCGCCTCCGCGGGCCCCGCTCGACGACCGCCTTCGGGGCACGCGAGCACGCTCGCCGCGAGCGACCCGGCGCTCGACCCGACCATGGCCTCCAGCGATCCGGCGCTCGAGCCCACCATGGCCTCGCCCTCCCTCGGCCCGGGCGCGAAGGGCGGGGGCCTCGTGCCCGAGCACGGCGGGCGCTACCTCCCGCGGGACGAGATCGGCCGCGGGGGCATGGGCCGCGTCGAGCTCGTGCTCGACCAGCACCTCGGCCGGGAGGTCGCCCTGAAGGAGCTTCTCACGCGGCCCGGCCTCGACGGCTCGCCGGCCCTCTCGGCGGGGCTCGTGACGCGCTTCCTCCGCGAGGCCCGGGTCACGGGGCAGCTCGAGCACCAGGGCATCGTGCCCGTGTACGAGCTCGGCCAGCGCTCGGACGGGACGCCCTACTACACCATGCGGAGGATCCGGGGGCGGAGCCTCGCGGCGCTCCTCGGTGAGCAGCCCGACCTCGCGGGACGCCTCGGCCTGCTCACGTCCTTTCGGCACGTCTGCGAGGCCGTCGCCTACGCCCACGACCGCGGCGTGATTCACCGGGACCTCAAGCCCGAGAACGTGATGGTCGGCGAGTTCGGCGAGACCCTCGTCGTCGATTGGGGGCTCGCCAAGGTGCGCGGCGAGCCCGACGATGCCGGGGAGCCGAGCGCCCGCCCGGCCATCAGCGGCGGGGACTCGCAGGCCACGCTCGACGGCCACGCCATCGGCACGCCGCGCTACATGTCGCCGGAGCAGGCCCGCGGCGACGTCGCCGCCATCGACGAGCGGAGCGATGTCTACGGCCTCGGGGCGATGCTCTTCGAGCTCCTCAGCGGCAAGCCGCCCCACGACGGGAAGAGCGCCATCGACGTCATCCGGCAGGTGCTCGAGCACGACCCTCGCCCGGTGCTCGAGGTCGTGCCCGACGCGCCGCGCGAGCTCGCGGCCATCGCCGACCGGGCCCTCGCCCGCGCGCCCGGCGCCCGCTACGCCGACGCGACGGAGCTCCTCGCGGAGATCGCCGCCTACCAGGACGGGCGCCGCGTCGACGCCTACGAGTACTCGAGCGGCGAGCTCCTCCGCCGCTTCGTCGCGCGGAACAAGGCGGCGACGGCCGCGGTCGCGAGCGTGCTCCTCGCCGCGCTCGTCGCGGCGGCCCTCGTGCTCGGGAGCTGGCGGAGCGAGCGCCGCGCCCGCGCGGACGCCGAACG
>JBCDGX010000037.1:0-16361 GCA_038750805.1 Myxococcota bacterium | reverse complement strand
GACACGGGGTCGAGGACCACAACCTTCGAGCTGCCTACCTGCACGTGCTCGCCGACTCACTCACCTCGCTGCTGGCCATTGGGGGGCTCGTCTTGGCCAAGCGTTTCGGCTGGATGTGGGCCGACGCGGCCGTGGGCATCGTCGGCGCCGGCGTGATCCTCCACTGGACCCACGGCTTGCTGCGCGAGTCCGGCCGGGTGTTGATCGACCTGCGTGACCCGAACGAGGCTTCAGAGTCGGCCGGAACCTAGGCAGCCACGTTCATGATCAGGTTCAGTCCGCCCAAACCCCGCTGGGGACGTACGGGGAACTGAACTCACGCAACTCGACCGGCGAGTGCCATCCAAACTGCCATCAGGCCTCATCGGCAGGGGACGATTCAGCGCGGCGGGAGCCCCCGCGGGACGAGTGACCAGGAGACACCGGAGCCGCTGAGGTCCAAGTTTCTCTCGTCATCGCAGGGGTTTCCGCTACGCCGGCGCGGCACAAAGCTCCTACGGCCGGATCTGTATCTCGCGGTCTACGCCAGCTTCCCAAGCTGGATGTCGCCGGTTCGAGTCCGGTCTCCCGCTCCAGGAATCTCGGGGAGTTAGCTCGTCCTCCGGGGTTCGACCTCAGCGGACGGCCGGTCCGGGTGACCAGCGTACCACTCGCTCGACGCCTCGCCTGGAGGTCGTCGACGGCCCGCCACCGCGCACGGAGCCACTGCCTCCGAGCGGGTGCTTACCTCCCGGTCTCGACGCAGTAGATGCGGAGGTCGGAAAACGAGGTGCACGGGCGGGTCCGAAGGGTCCAGAAGACGCCGTTCACCGGCGACGCCGGGAACCCGTAGTGGCCGCGGTCGTCTCTCGAGTCCGAGCTCCAGTCATCGCAGGCCGTGTCGCCGAGCCCATCGATGCGCTCGCTGCCCGTCCACACGCGGCGCACCTCGCTCGGGTACGTGCCATCGCCCTGCTGCCACGCGCCCGTGAGCCAATCACGGGCCGCGAGCTGGGCGCCGGTGCCGACGCGTACGCCGTCTGGACGGACGTACACGGCCGCCGCGTCCAGCACCTCGCTCGCCGCTGAGCTGACCGTCGCGAGAAGGGGCGCGACCGCTCCCGCGTCGGCCGGTTTGCTCGCCACACACGCGGCCTCGGGCGTCGTAGCTCCGCCGGGCTCGAAGTCCTGGTTCGTGAGGTAGATGAGGCGCCCGGCCTCCCGCTCCGGGACGAGCTCCCGCGAGTGCACGTTCTCTACGCAGTAGATGCGCCTGGGCGAGCACGTCGACGCACCGCGGCTGGTCCAGGCGCGAGGACCACCATCGGCCCTACCCGTCGTGGCCCCCTGTACGGTGTCGGTCCAGTCCAAGCAGTGGTTCGAAGAGCGTGTGCCATCTGCATTCGTACCCGTGGCCACGACCTCCTCCGTTGGGACCCGTGCGCCCGTCTCGTCGAAGAGCACGCCGCGAAACACCTCGCTGGCGAGGAGATCGTCGGCGAAGGGCTCGCCGTCCATGCGCGTGAATCCCCGGGCCGCCCCGAGGCGGCTCGCAGCGCTGCTCGTGCTGTCGCTCATCCACGCGATGAAGCGCGCGCCGTCGCTCGCCTGGAGCCCGGCGTCGGCCGCAAACCGATTGCACGCGGCGTCGTAGGGTTCGACGCCGCCCAAGTTCATCGCGAGGGCCTCCGAGCTGACGAAGACCCGATTGAGGTCCGAGCTCGGTGGGCCTGCGTCGAATGGGGCGGCGAAGTCCCGCGCGGCATCCATCGGGCTCGCATCTGTCGGCGAGATGAGATCTGGGCGCGCGGCGTCGCCCACGGCCCCATCGGCCGGTGAGGCGTCTCCATCCTGCGAAGCACGGGCGTCGGTTGGAGCTGCGTCCGGCGGGAGCGCCGCATCGGCTTCGCTCGAGATGAGCTCGAGCGGCGTCGACTGGGCACAGCCAATGAGACAGACGGCGGCCATCCCGGCGTGGATGTGGGACTTGGTGAAGTGCACCTCCCTGACGAACGGCCGCAATCCCGTGTTTCGAAGAACACAAGGACCCGCTGAAGGCGCGCGGGCTCCGAGTCCTGGCTTGTATCTGACTTATTCCTCATTTATGAGGATTACGTCAAACATGGAGTTGTGGGATGAAGGAAGCGACCGAAGCTCGGGTCATGGATGCGGGCGCCATGCCGCCACCCGGAACGGAGGAGCCGCGGCGAGACGAGGCGCCGCTCGCGGTGGTTCGGGGGCTCGCGCAGCTCCACTTCGTGCGCCGAGACCCGGAACGCTTCGGCGGCTTCCTCGAAGACTTCGGGCTCCTCCCGGCGGCCGCCGGGAGCACGCGGCGGAGCTATCGGGGGACCTGGTCCCGGCCGGCGGGGGTCACGGTTGAGAAGGGGGCCAAGGACCGCTTCGCCGGGACGACGTTCCTCGTCACGAGCGCCGACCAGGTGGAAGCCCTGGCCGCCGAGCTTGGGCTCCGGCCGGAGTGCTACGAGGGCGGACTGGCCGTCTCCCTCAGCGACCCAGCGGGCACTCCGGTGCGCGTCGCGGCGGGGCTCGACACCTGCGAGGCCGTCGACGAGCGCCCTGCCCTGCCCCTCAACTTCGGCCCCCGGAGCGCTCGGCACAACCGAAGCCAGCGATCGCCGCGTGCGGCGGCCGAGGTGCAGCGCCTTGGCCACGTCGTCCTCGAGACCACGCGCTTTCGCGCGACGCTCGACTGGTACCGCCACACACTCGGGCTGATCGTCAGCGACTTCCTCTACCTCGACGATCTTCCCGAGCGGGGTCCGGTGATGGCCTTCCTCCGCTGCGACCGGGGCGACGAGCCAACGGACCACCACACCCTCGCCATCCATCTCGGGATGGCCTGCGGTCTGAGTCACGCGGCCTTTCAGGTCACTGACCTCGACGCCATCGCCGCGGGCGGCGAGCACCTCGCCGCGCAGGGCCACCGGCGCGTGTGGGGGATCGGCCGGCACATCCTGGGTAGCCAGCTCTTCGACTACTGGCGAGGGCCCGCCGGCGACCTCTTCGAGCACTATGCCGATGGCGATCTCTTCGACGCGTCCGTCCTGCCGGGATGGGAGCCGATGCGCGCCAGCGGGCTTTCCCAATGGGGCCCCCCGGTGAACCGCGAGTTCCTCGGCACCCGACTCCGCCCCAGCCTCGTGGCCAAGGCCTGCCGGGCGCTGGCGGACCGGGACAACGACGTCGACCTCGCCGCGGCCCGCGGCCTCATCAAGGCGATGGGCTCGTGAGCGTCGCGATCGCCCGCACCGCCGAGGGATGGTGGGTCGTCTCTGGCGACCGCCTCCTTCCCATTGCGACCGAGGCCCGCACCACAGCCGCGCTCCTCGCGGACCGCGCGGCCGTCGACGCCGCCCGGGCCTCGGGCGGCGAGGGTCGGCCGCTCGCCCGTGCGAGGCTGCTCTCCCCACTGACCACCCCCGCCCGCGTGGTGGCCCAGATGGTCAACTACCGCACTCACGCGGTCGACTCCGGCTTCGACCCGGACGCGGTGACGCCGACCTTTTTTCGGAAGTCCGAGGCGTCCGTCTCGGGTCCTTCAGACGACATCGTTTGCCCGGCTCACGTGAAGCTCCTCGACTACGAGATCGAGCTCGGCCTCGTACTCAGGCGGCGCCTCGCGCTCGGAGCCCGCGTCACCCCCGAGGACCTGCCCGACCTCGTCGGCGGACTCGTGGTCACCAACGACGTCAGCGCACGCGATGTACAGCTGCCACAGGGTCAGTTCTACGAGGGCAAGTCCTACCCGACCTTCACCCCGGTCGGGCCCTATCTCGTCCTACCGGACGCGGCGAGCCTGCGCGGCCTCGAGGGACTCCGGCTCGTCCTCGAGGTCAACGGGGAGCGAAGGCAGGACGAGCAGGTGAAGGACATGATCGTGAGCCCGGCCGAGGCGCTCACCCGCCTCGCGCGCTTCCAGGAGCTCGACGCGGGCGACCTGCTCCTCACGGGGACGCCGGGAGGCACGGCACTCACCGCGCCGCCAAAGCTGGTCGTCCGATTGACGGGACTGCTGCCTCCAGCGCTGAAGTGGAAGCTCTTCGTGCGGAAGCAGGCGTCGAACCCTCGCTACCTTCGTGATGGGGACGTCGTCACGGCTCACATCCGCAACGAGGCGACGGGCCTCGACCTTGGTACGCAGCGGACCACCGTTCGGGCGGGAGCGCCGGCATGAAGGCCGCATGCGACGTGATCGTGGTGGGGGCCGGACCGACCGGCCTCGCCCTCGCCATCCTCCTCGGGCAGCGCGGCCTTCGCGTGTCCGTGCTGGAGCGCCACCAAAGCGTGTACCCGCTCCCGCGCGCCGTTCACCTCGACGACGAGGTCTACCGCCTGCTCTACGGACTCGGCGTCGGTGATGCCTTCGGCGCCATCACCGAGCCGTGCCTCGGCATGCGGCTCCTGGACGAAGAGCACGTGCTCCTCGCGCAGTTTGACCGCCGGTCTCTTGGCCCTTCCGGCCTGCCGCAGGCGAACATGTTCGACCAGCCGGCCCTGGAGGAGCTTCTTCGCGCCCGGCTCGCTACGCTGCCCACGGTCAGGCTCGAAGGCGGGTGCCTCGTTCAGGACATCGCCCAGGACGCCGACGGTGTGAGCGCCGAGGTCGTGGACGCGGACGATCCCTCGGGGGGAACGCCGCGTACCCGACGAGGGCGCTTCCTGGTCGGCTGCGATGGGGCCGGAAGCCGCGTGGCCCGCCACCTCGATTCCTCGCCCGAGCCTCTCGGCTTTGCCCAGCGCTGGCTCGTCGTCGACGTGCGGGCGGCCCGACCCTGCGTGGACTGGAAGGGTCTTTTCCAGGTCTGCGATCCCCATCGCGCCCGGACCTTCATGCCGGTGACGGGAGATCGTTACCGCTGGGAATTTCAGCTCCGCGACGGCGAGACCCCCGACGACTTCGCGGGTCTGACCCGCCTTCGTCCGCTGCTTCGTCCGTGGGTCGACGGGCTCGAGGACACGGACCTCGAGGTGCTCCGCGTCGCGGGTTACACCTTCCGCGCCCAGGTCGCCCGGCGATGGCGCGACCGGCGTATCTTCATCGCAGGAGACGCCGCTCACCTGACGCCGCCCTTCATCGGCCAAGGCCTGGGCGCCGGCCTCCGCGACGCGGCCAACCTGGCGTGGAAGCTCGCCGAGGTGTGCCGAGAGCGGGCTCCCGAGGCGCTCCTCGGGAGCTATGAGGCGGAGCGGCGTCCGCACGCGAGGGAAATGGTGCGGCGCGCGGTGCTCGTCGGTCGCGCCATGACGGGGCGCGGCGCCGTCGGACTCCTGCGCCGCGTGCTGCTTCCCCTCCTGCGCTTCGTGCCGTCCCTCAGCGACTTCGTGCTCGATAGCGTCACGCCACCCCTCACGGGGCCCCTGGTGGACGCGCGCCTGCCCCGGCCTGCCCGCGGTACGCTGCTTCCCCTGGTACGGGTCCCCGCGGCCGACGGTGAGGTGCTCGTCGATCAGGCGATCGGCGACGGCTTCGGGATCGTGGCGCGCGCTGGGGTCGTCGTCGGAGGCCTCGCCCGGTCCGCATCGGTGGTGCGCGTGCGCCCGGACGACTCCCACCCAGGGCTGCGGGCTCTCGCCGACTGGCTCGAGTCGCTTGCGGCGGACTACGCACTCATCCGGCCAGACCGCACCCTGCTAGCCCTTGGGTGCACCCGCCGCCCGACGGGGACGCTACCCGCCTTGCTCGGGGCGCCGCCCGGAGAGAGGCTCGCGGGGTGAGCACCACGAACCCGTCCCGGCGCGAGCGGCGAAAGGCCCAAACGCGGGCCGCGCTCGTCGGGGCGGCCCAAGAGCTCCTCGCCGACGACCGCGGGGCCGAGGTGAGCATCCAGGAGATCACCGACCGTGCCGACGTCGGTTTCGGGTCTTTCTACAATCACTTCGATTCGAAAGAGGCACTCTTCGACGCTGCCGTTTTTCAAGCGCTCGACGAACACTCGGCCTGGCTCGACGAGATCCTCCAGGGAGAGGACGACGCAGCGTTGGTTTTCGCGACGAGCTTGCGCCTCACCGGGCGCCTTCTCCGCACGGCGCCGACGATGGCCCACGTGGTGAAGAACTCCTTGGGCCCCGTTCTCTCCGCTGAACGGGGCATCGCGGCGCGAGCACGTCGCGATCTCGCCCGCGCCGCCGAGCAGGGACGGCTCACCGTCGACGACCCGGACGTCGCTCTGGCCTGCGCCGCGGGAGCGCTCGTCGGGGTGATTCACCTCCTCGCGGCGCGCGACGATCTCGCGATCGATTCGACGACGGACCTCATGGTCGAGCACGTGCTCGGGATGTTCGGCATGCCCCGGGGGGAAGCACGGCGCCTGGTCTCCCTGCCCCTCCCAGAGCGCGGCGCCTAAGCCGATCCGGCAGACCTTCGCTGTCCGCTTCCGCGTTCGCCCCGAGTAGCGGCCCACGGACCCGCTTTCGCGCCCCTGACCGGTGACGTATGTTCGTGAGTCGGCGGAGCGTGCCTTCGCCGCCGCGTGGCGGCCCGTCGGGGTCGGGCCCTCGCGCGGGGGAAAGGACTCGTGGGATGGCCTGGGGTGTGCTCGTCGTGTACGCGGCGCTGGTCGTGTGGTTCGGATTGCTCGTTCGCGGCTTCCGAACGGGCCAGTGGCGCGCCTTCCTCGGCTTCGGCGTCGGGCTCCTGGTCTACCTGAACGTCGGCTACTTCCTCCGCGGGGCGCCGGCCTCCATCGCCTTCTTCATCGGCATCTACGACGTGCTCGACAACCTCGGGCTCGCGAGCGAAGGCGCCGCGGCCATGGCGAGCTGCCCGAACAACGATTGCAGCGTGTGGGGCGACCGCTTCGCCTACCACCCCGAGTGGGGCGTCGCCTTCTACGACCGCTTCCTGAACGGCCCCCAGTTCCGCCGGAACCTCCTCTACGGCCACATCTTCTTCAACTCCGTGACCTTCGTGCTGATGCACGTGCAGCTCTTCCGGCCGGGCTACGGCGCCCGCCGCGGCATGCACAAGATCCTCGGCCGCATCACCTTCGCCTCGGTCACCCTCGGCGTCGTCTGCGCGTGCTGGCTCGCCTCCGAGCACCACGTCGTCGAGGCCTACGGCGCGAGCCTCTCGGCCTGGGGCTTCTACTTCATGAGCCTCTGCGTCTACCTCCCGGCCATCGCCAGCGCGGTCACCATCCGCCGCGGCGACGTCGCCGCGCACCGCATCTGGACCCTCCGCTTCGCCGGCGCGATGTGGGGCTCCTTCTGGCTCTTCCGGGTGATGCTCTTCGTGCTCGACCCGCTCCTCCGGGACGTGCGCACGGCCGCCATCCAGGCGTGCATCTGGCTCTCGGCCCCCCTCGGCATCGCCATCGCCGAGGCCTGGCGCCGCGCCGCGGACAGCCGCGAGGCCCGCGCCCCGGGCGTGGCCGCCGCCCCCGCCGAGTAGCGCCCTTAGCTAGAGCCCACGCCGGAGAGCTCGCCGAGCCCGAGGAGCCAGGTCCGCGCGGCCGGCTCCTCGGGGAAGACCCGAAGCCGCACCCCGCGCTCGGCGCCATCGGTCCGCATGTTCCGTCCGTCCTCGCGGGACTCCATCAGCGCCGCGACACGCAGCAGCCGCGGGTGCCCGGCCATCCACTCCCAGAGCCGCTCCTGCACCGCCGGCACGGTCTCCACGACGCGGCGCACGTCGAGGAGCAGGAGCCCCGCGCCAGTCCGCTCGAGGAGCGCGTCGAAGGCGACGAGCACGGCCTCCATCTCGTCGAGGCTCGCGGCCCCGCGCGCGTGCCGAGCCACGACCATGCCGTCGCGGACGAAGAGCGCGTCGAGGGAAGGGGGCGGTCCCGGAGCTCCGGCCATCGCCTCTATCGTATCGGAGCGACGCCCCGGGGGGTCAATACGCTGCGCGGGCAGGTCCCGCCGTCGCCTTTCCCGGCGCCGCGCATCCCGCATACTCGCGCCCATGCTCCTCGACCTGGCCTGGCGCACGGCCTACCGGACCGCGTACTCGGGCATGCGCATCTACTGGCGCGTGCGCCGTCCGGACACGCATGGGGCCCTCGTCGCGCTCTGGAAGGAGGACGCGATCCTCCTCGCGAAGCCCTCCTACCTCCGCTACTGGAACCTCCCCGGCGGCTACGTGAAGCCGAAGGAGACCGGGCGCGAGGCGGCGCTCCGCGAGCTCGGCGAGGAGGTCGGCATTCGCGGCGTGGATCCGGACGCGCTGACGCTCGTGTACGACGAGACCCGCGAGTGGGAGGGCAAGAACGACCGCGTCGAGATTTTCGCCCTCGACGTCGAGGACGAGCCCACGATTCGCGTCGACAACCGGGAGATCGTCGAGGCCCGCTTCGTGCCCGCGGCCGAGGCCCTCGCCATGCCGCTCTTCCCTCCCATCGCCGACGTCATCCGCGGCCGCTCGGCGCTCTGAGCGCCCGCGCACGACGCGCCCTCGCCGCCGCCGCGAGTTGATCTAGACCCCCGAAATGACCCCCTTCGCCGAGGCCGGCTTCGAGCTCCTCCGTGGAGCCGTCCCCCCGGAGCGGGTGGCGGCCATGCGGGCCGTGGCGGAGCGGGACCTCGCGGCGGACCGGGGCCCCATCGAGCGCGAAGCGGACGTCGGCTACCCCGGCGCCCCCGCGAGCCTCGACGCCCCGGGCGGGCGCACCGTACGGCGCCTGCTCCGCGCCTACGACCGGGACGAGGTCTTCCGCACGCACGTGCACGACCCGGCGCTGGTCGCGCGCATCGGGGAGGCTCTGGGCGAGGCGCCGGTGCGCTTCTCCCCCGCGCACCACAACTGCGTGATGACCAAGCAGCCCACGCACTCGAGCGACACGGGCTGGCACCGGGACATTCGCTACTGGTCCTTCGAGCGGCCGGAGCTCGTCACCACCTGGCTGGCGCTCACGGTCGAAACGAGCGAGCGGGGATCGCTCCGCGTCGTGCCCGGAAGCCATCGCCTCGACCTGCCGAGCGAGCGCTTCGACGACGCCTCCTTCCTCGACCCGGAGCATCCGGAGAACCAGGCGCTCCTCGAGGCCTCCGTGGGCATCGAGCTCGCCCCCGGCGACCTCCTGCTCTTCCACGCGCGGCTACTGCACCACGCGACGCGAAACCACACGCCGCATCCGAAGCTCGCCGCCGTCTTCACGTTCTTCGGGGCCAGCAACGCGCCCATGCCGGGAACGCGCTCCGCGTCGCTCGCGCCGATTGCGGTACCCTGAGGCCGCCGGCGTTTGTCCCGTATCAAGGGGCGCCTCGGACGACGGCGATTGGCACCTCAGCTGGGGAGGCGCCGCATGGTCACACCTCCGCCTTCCGACGAGCAAAGCAACGACGACGCGCCGGAGCCGGCGACGGATCCGGTCGCCGCCGGCGAGATCTCCGGCGTCCACGAGGCGAAGCACGCGCACGAAGCGAAGATCCTGGCACCGATTCGCGTGGACGAGGACCAGCTCAAGGCGGTCGTCGAGAAGCACGTACTTCCCCGCCTGCTCCGGAACCACCCCCCCATGAAGCTGGCTGAGCCGACGCCGGACCCCACGCAGGTGCAGGCGCTCGCGGACATCGCGTCCTCCGACGACCTGCCTCAGGCCCTCGCCTTCGTCGACGACCTGATGGTGAAGGGCCTCGGCCTCGAGGGCGCGCTCCTCGAGCTCGTCGCCCCGGCGGCCCGGCTCCTCGGCGAGCAATGGCACGAGGACGTGCGGAGCTTCACGGACGTGACCTTCGGCCTCGGCACGCTGCATCGCCTCGTCTCGCGCCTCGACGAGCGCGGGGAGCGGGCCGGCACGCCGCGAGGCGCGGTCCTGCTGCGCACCCGCCCCGGCGAGCAGCACACCCTCGCCGTCGCCATCCTCGCCGCCATCCTCCGGGCCGATGGCTGGGACGCCGAGCTCGCCCTCGGCTGGCGCGACGAGGCGCTCATCGCCGAGGTCGCCCGCGCGCCCTACCACGTCGTCGGCCTGGCCAACCCGAAGGGCGGCGAGCTCCGGGAGCATGCCCGGCTCATCGAGCGCCTGCGGCGGCACTCGGCGCGGCAGCCCGTGCTGGTGGTGCTCGGCGGGGCGCAGGCGCTGGCCGAGCACGCGCCGGCGCTCGGCGCCGTGTACTGTGGGAGCGCCCGGGAGCTCCGGGCGATGCTTCGGGGCCTCCCCGCGAGCTAGACGTCCGCGACAGAAGTCGCCCGCCTCGCGCCGCCGCCATGACCCGCACGCTCCGCCTCGAGCGCATCGACCACCATCGCCGCCAGCTCCACGTCGAGGTGAGCTGCGCCGGTTATCGCTTCGCGACGAGCTGGTGGTACCACGACGTCGACCTCGACGCGCTCGGCACCCAGCTCGGCCCGGAGGCCATGGAGCGCCTCCTCTTCCACATCGCGCTCTTCGAGGTGAACAAGGTCGCGAGCCTCCGGCCGGACGTGCTCGACCTGGGCCCCTGGGCGCGCTTCCACACGGAGCGCCTCGAGGCGCTTTGGCGCGAGGTCTTCCGCCGCGTCTGGGCGCAATGGCGCTACCAGCACGACCTGCCCGATTACGCGGGCCCGGCCTTCGCGAGCGCGCCCGTGGCCGCGGGCCCGCCGCTCGTGCGCCCGCGACCCCTGGGCGAGGTCGCGGCGCTGGTCTTCTGTGGCGGCGGCAAGGACAGCCTCGTCTCCATGCGCCTCCTCGAGACCGCGGGGACGCCGCATGCGTCCCTCGCCTACTCGCACTCGATCTACGGGCGCGCCGAGCCCCAGCACGCGCTCATCGACGGGCTCCTCGACCTCGGACCGGCCCGCCGGCGCCATCGCATGAGCGTGCAGGACGACTTCCTCGACGCGCCGGTCGTCGCGCTCGCGGACGAGCTCGGGGTCCGCGAGCTCCTCGCGGCGGAGACCCCGGCGTCGATGTTCGCGGCCCTGCCCATCCTCCTGCAGCACGGCTACGCGCAGATGGTGCTCGGGCACGAGCACAGCGCGAACGTCGGGAACCTCGTCTGGGACGCGACCGGCGAGGACGTGAACCACCAATGGGGCAAGTCGCTCGAGGCCGAGCGCCTCCTCGACGGCTACCTCCGCGAGGTCCTCCTCCCCGACGCGCGCTACTTCAGCATCCTCCAGCCCACGCACGACGTGCTCATCTTCCAGCTCCTCGCGGCGGACGATCTGGGCGTCGAGCGCACGCACTCCTGCAACGTCGCCAAGCCCTGGTGCGAGCGCTGTCCGAAGTGCGCCTACGTGTGGCTGAACTACATGGCGCACCTGGACTTGGAGCGCGTGCGCCCGCTCTTCCGCACGAACCTCCTCGACGCGGAGGCGAACCAGCTCGCCTACCGGCAGATGCTCGGCCTCGAGGAGCACACGCCCTTCGAGTGCATCGGGCAGATCGACGAGGTGAAGCTCGCCTTCGAGCTCTGCCGGCGGAAGGGGCTCCGCGGCCGCGCCATGGACGTCTACGCCCGGGAGGTCGCGCCCATCGACCCGGCCCCGATCCTCGCGCGCACGCTAGCGGTTCATCGCGAGAGCTTCGCGGCGCCGGAGCCGCTCGCCGGGGCCGTGCTCGCACGCATGGAGAGCGTGGCCGCCGCCGCCCGGGCCACGCTGGCGTCGCGCCTGGGCTGACGGACGAAGCGCGCGAGGGCGTAGGCCGCGGCGAGCTCGGCGAGGGGCGCGAGGCCGGCCGCGAGCACCTCGTTGCCCATGCGGACGGGGAGGATGCCCGGGAGGGCGCCGGTGCCGACGGCGAGCTGCGCCAGCCACCCGGCGATGAACGCCGCCCCGATGGCCTCGGCCAAGCCGTCGGTCGTCCGGCTCACGTACGCCTGCGTCGGCACGGCGATCAGCGCGCTCGTCAGCAGCACGAGCCAGAGGGCGAGGAGGGTCACGGACGAGGGCTCCCGGCCGGTCCGAGGGTCATTCCCTTGGAACGGTCGAACCTTCGGTCGTCTGTTGTCCCCGATCGTGACGTCGGGGCCCGAGCTTCACTCCTCCGGAGGCGTCCAGGCGGTCTGGGCGAGCTCGCCCTCGTCGACGCCGAGCCAGATGCGGAGCTGCTTCATCATGAAGTCCGTGCCCTCCCGGCTCGAGAGGTCGACCCGGTAGGTGTTGATGTACTTCACGCTGTCCTGGAGCCACTCGTCCCAGGCCTCGGCGGAGACGTGCGCCAGGATGTACTGGCCGAACTCCGTCGGAAACGGCGCCCGGGCGAGAGCGGGGAGCTCCTTGCCGAGCTTGATGCACTGCACCGTGCGGTTGGGGTCGGCCTTCGCCATGGCGGCGTCTTAAGACCGCGGCGGGACCGGCGCCAGCCGCGGCGCGGGCGCCCCTCACTCCATGGACGTGAGACCGACGACGAGGCTGCCCCCGGCCCCCCGCGCGCGGTCCGTCGCGAGCACTTGCGTTCTGGCCTGGACGCGCACGTTCCAGCCGCCCGCGAGAGCCAGCTCGCGGGACCCCTGGGTATGCAGCGTGACGCCCAGCTCCAGTCCGCGCGGAATGGGCTCCCACACCGCCGCGGGGATCGCCCCGCTCCCGGCCGCCGGGTCGAAAGCACAGCTCACGCTGACCGTGCCGGTTCGCGGCTCCGCGGCCGTGTAGGAGAAGCGCACGACGAGCTCCCCCTCGCTATCGCCGGTCCAGGCAAGCGGGAGCTCGACGCTGGGATCGACCCGAAGACCATCGAGAGTCACTGGGGAGCTCAAGGTGAGAAGTCCAGGCCCGACCACCGCCGTCTCGAAGCCCGGAACCTCGGCGCCGGTCCCCATGAAGGTGACCCGCGTTCCCGCCAACCAGAGCGCATCGTTGCGACGCTCTGGCATGTAGCGGCCGTCTTCGGGATTCGGGAAGAAGCCGAGCGTGATGCCGCCACCGTCCTCGTCGAGCAGCCCCCCGTCGACGGAGACGAAGTCTGCATTCGGGGCGGTGACGCTCATGTCCTCCGGCCCCATCTCCGAACCGAGGTCGGTGCCCCCCATCTCTGGCCCCATGTCGCCGGGTCCCATGTCGCCGCCCGCCTCGGTCGTGCAATCGAGCACGGTGCAGGCACCCTCGGTAGACTCGACGCAGGAGGGGTTGGGCACTTCGACGAAGAAGGCCAGGAGCGAGGAGCTCGGGAACTCGACGCCATCGGCAAAGCGTGTGTTGCTGCTGGCGACCACGAGTCCGTTGCGGAGGACCGGCAGCCCCATGTCCGCCGGCGGCATGTCCGGGAGGCCGGCGTCCTCGGGGCCCATCTCGTCCGGAGGCCCGAAGTCGCGCGTGCCGGCGTCGGGGTCGCCCTGCCCCGTGCTCACGCATTCCTCGGCGATGCAGGCGTTCCCGAGGGGGCAGTCGGTGTCGATGACGCAGGGGGGGCCGCCGCCGCAGGCGGCGAGCGCGAGGGCGAGGGCAGCGAGCGCGGCACGCACGGGGAGAGGTTCGCCCATCGCGACGCGGCAAAAAAGGACCTTGGCGCGGGGCGGCCGTGGAGGCGGAGCTCAGCCGCCGAGGCTGGCCGGCGTCGTGCTCGCGAGCTCGCTGAAACCGAGGCGGTAGGGGAAGTTCGCGTCCGAGCCGACGGTGCCGACCCAGACCTTGTAGTTGCCGGCGGGGAGCGGGGCCTCGATGAGCGGGTCGGAGCCGACGCCATCGTCGTTGCAGAGGTAGGTGCCGTCGGGGTTCTCGACGACGAGGGTGGTGTCGTTGGCGCCGGCGCTGACGAGGATGCGGAGCGTCGGGAAGTCCCCGCTCGCGGCGAGCACGTGGTCCGGCGTCGCGGAGATCTGCCCGGTGCAGCCCTCGCCGAGCGTGCTCGCATCGCGGCTCCCGCCGCTCGTCCCGTTCACCACGTGAGGGTCCGGCACGAAGCCCGGCGCGAGGGCGACGGTGCCGAAGTTCGAGGGGCCCGCGGCGGCGACGTTGGAGCCGGCGGGGCCCGCGAGGCTCGAGGGGACGACCTGGTTGAGCTCGCTCAGGCCGAGCACGTACTCGGCGTTTTGCCCGCGCTCATAGCTCCCGACCCAGACCTTGTGCGTGCCCGGGTTGAAGGAGCCCGTGACGATGGGGTTGATGCCCTCGCCATCGTCGTTGCAGAGGTAGCTGCCGTCCGGGCGCTGCACGACCAGGGTCGTGTCGACGGTGCCCGCGTTGACCATGAGGCGGAACGTCGGAAAGTCCGTGCTCAGCTCGAGGAGATGGTCCGGACGCTCGCTCACCCAGCCGAGGCAGGCGCCGTTCAGGGTCTTCGCCTCGACGGTGCCCCCGCTCGTGCCGCTGGCGGTGTGCGGGTCCGGCGTGAAGCCGGCCGCCAGCGTGAGCGTGCCGAAGTTCGACTCCGGCGCCGCGGGCGCGACGGGCTCGGGCGCGATGGGCTGAGGCGTGGCGCCGGGGGAGGCGACGGGCGGCACGGCCGGAAGGACCGGTGCGGGCGGCGCCGGCGCCTCCTCGCCGCCGCAGCCGAGGGAGGCGAAGACGAGGGCCAGCGGAGCGAGCGAGCGCATGGACCAGTGGTAGCCGAAATCGGCGGCGCGCGGGGCTACGGCGTGGCCGGCTCGCGATCCGGGACGCCACCGTCGAGCGCCGGCCCGTCGGTCACGGGCTCGGAGGCGTTGCGTCCCGCTTCGTCCGCGTCCGAGGAGCTCTCCCCGTCCAGCCGGCTCGACGCCGTCGCCCAGGAGCTCCGCTCGCAGCGACCGCTGAAGGTGCAGCGGTAGTCGAGGGGGCACTCGTAGTCGCTATGGCACTCGCTGCAGCCCGCCCCGCCGAGCAGGCTCGAGGCGGCGAGCACGATGAGGAGCACCTGGCGCACGACGCGTGGGTCGGGATCCGACAGCGGACGTTGCAGACGCGTCCCGTCGATCGGAGGGGCCGCAACAGGCCGCCGCGAGTACCGCGCGACCGCCCGCGGCGCGGCAATCCGGAGCAGCGACCGCGCCTCGGCGCCGGGAGACCCGTCCCCGTGGCCCCGGAGACCTTCCACGTGGCCCCGGGAGGACTGTATGTAGGCCCGGGGGCGCTGCGTGTGGGCCGGCGAGCGCTGCATGTAGGCCGGCGAGCGCTGCATGTGAGCCGGCGAGCACTCCACGACGACCTGCGGACCCTCGAGGCGGGTGCGGCGCCTTGTAGCCAGCGCAGGACCCAGGTCAGCGCTGACGGGGTGGTCTCGTCCCCCGACGATGCGCCGTTCCTAGCGACGGGTCCGACGCGCCGCTCGACCGTGACCTGCGCGGTCACGCCGGCGCAGCCGTCGACGAACGCCGCAACGGGCATCGTCACCTGCGCGCGCGGATCTCCTCCAACGTCTCGGCATCGGCGATGTCCTTCGTACGCCCGGCGGCGCGCTTGTTTCGGATCATCGCATCGAGGCCGATGCAGCGGACAGGCTCCGGCCCGAGCCGGCCCAAGACGGGCTCGCGCGCCGCTTCCTCGAAGTCGACTCCGGACAGTTGCGTGAGGATGTCGATACGGTTCGGGGGCAGGCCCAGCTGATAGACGGTACCCGGTCGCTCGAAGTCCTCGGGACCCACGCCGTGTGCCGCCACCGGGGCCCCGAAACGAACCAGTGCCCGGAAGACCCTCTCCGCGTTGGCGGGAACGGGCCGAACGAGGATGTCCAGGTCGCCGGTCGCACGGGGCGCTCCGTGCGCGGCGAGGGCGTGCGCTCCGACGACGATGAACTCGCATTCCTCGGCCCGGAGGCACGCGATCATGTCGACGAAGTCCTCTGGAAAAACCTCGCTCATGAGCCCTTGCGGACGACGCGCCCCGGCATCTCCGACCGCGCATAGCGAGGGATCGTCCGCCCGGCGAACGACCACTGTTGACGCGTCAGAGTCCACACCATGGCGAGGCGCGCATCCACATCGTCGGGAATCCGGGGATCGGCCAGCTCTTCCTGCCCGAGCGCGACGATGCGAAGTGGCCACCCCATTCGACGACGACGTCGTTCCTCGAAGGAGCTCTTCATCCTCGTTTCAGTCTAGCACCGGGGCATGACGGGGCCGCGCGAAGGGGCGCGGGCAAGGAGTTGACCCTCGCGGCGCGGCCCTGTGAGCGCGACGGCATGACCGTCGGCGCGGTGCCTCACGCCATCCAGCGCACCCGAACACCTCCGTCTCGCCGAGCCTCACGACGCCATCGACGTCGGCGTGGAGGAGGACGACGACCCGTCGCCCGTCGTCGTCGATCACCACGCGGGTCGGCTCCCCGCGGGTCGCGCGGAAGCGGAGCCGCCCTCGTTCGGGGCTGGTCTCGCTGGGCACGTCGGTTCTTCTTCTCGCCCCGACTATGGCGAGCTCGGCGAGCCCCCCAGGGTCCTGCCCCCGTCCGCAGGTCCGACTGTCGCCGCAGTCGTTTCACTCGCCCGACTCCAGCGCTTTCTCAGCGAGTTCTTCTAGCAGCAGACTGAGTTGTCGCTGCAGAACCTGCCTCTGTTGATACAAGCGTCGTCGTCGCTCAT